>CAYZLS010000017.1:544-8966 GCA_964479355.1 uncultured Wenzhouxiangellaceae bacterium
TCACCATGAGCCTGTTTATCAGCAGCCTAGCTTTTGAACATGGCGATTTTTCCCAGGATACCGCCGTCAAATTTGGCGTCATCACAGGTTCCCTAGCCTCCGCTTTTTGCGGCTGGCTGGTTTTACATCTGAGTTTACCAAAAGGCCCCTAAATGCAAGAAGCCAGCTCGCTACCCTCGCGGATGGCATATTTGGCGTCCAGCTCTGCTGCTTTTTGAGCACCACCGATGATATGACAGGCATAGCCAGCCTGAATCAACTCATCTGCCAGATCTCGATTACTGACCTGCCCTGCACATACCACCACATGATCGACTGCCAGCAACTGACTTTTGCCGTCGATGCTAATATGTAATCCCTGCTCATCGAAGCGTTCATAACTCACACCAGCCAACATGTGTACCCCTCGGTGACGTAAGCTCAGACGATGGATCCAGCCAGTGGTTTTCCCCAGGGATTTACCTAGTTTGCTGGCTTTGCGTTGCAGCAACCAGATTTCTCGTGCAGATTCGGGTGGGCATGCCTGCACATCTTTGACGCCACCTCTGGCCTGTAAACTAAGGTCTATCCCCCACTCTCGTGCAAATGTTTCTGCTGACTGGCTACTGCTAGCCTGGCCACTGGCGTGACTCAAAAACTCAGCAACATCAAACCCGATCCCTCCGGCACCAATGACCGCCACCCTAGTCCCGACATTAACGTTGTTATTCAACACATCCAGATATGAAACCACCCGCGAGTCGGCATTTCCGGGTAGCGTTATTCGCCGTGGGTAAACACCTGTCGCTAGCACTATCTCGTCAAATCCCTTGAGCTCTGCAGGCCCGGCACGGGTATTGAGATGCAACTTGATTCCACAACGATCCACTTCGCCACGGTAATAAGCAAGGCTTTCACTGAACTCCTCTTTACCAGGAATTTTCTTCGCCAGGTTGAACTGGCCGCCAATTTCGTCTGATTGCTCAAATAAACTGACCTGGTGTCCACGTCGCGCAGCGACAGTAGCAAAGGCAAGACCGGCAGGACCGGCACCTACAACCGCAATCAATTTCACCTTTTTGACCGGCAAATAGTTCAGCTCTGTTTCACGGCAGGCACGCGGATTAACCAGGCAGGTCGCGATCTGGCGACTGAAGGTATGATCCAGGCAGGCCTGGTTGCAAGCAATGCAGATATTGATTTCCTGTGCACGGCCGGCACGGGCCTTTTTAACAAACTCGGCATCAGCTAGCAGGGGCCGCGCCATGGAAACCATATCGGCATCACCACGTGCAAGAATATCCTCAGCTACCTGCGGCGTATTGATGCGATTGGTCGTGATCACCGGCACGCCCACCTGTGGCCGAATGCGGGCGGTAACCCAACTGAACGCACCACGCGGGACCATGGTAGCAATGGTTGGTATGCGGGCTTCGTGCCAACCAATGCCCGTATTGATCAATGTCGCACCGGCGCGCTCGGCGACCTGCGCCTGCTCTACCACCTCATCCCAATGATTACCGTCGGCGAGGAGGTCCAGCATTGAGAGACGGTAAATGATAATGAAATCCGTACCAGCCACTACTCGACAGCGGGAGATAATTTCTTCCGCAAATCGATAACGATCGCGCGTATTTCCACCCCATTGATCGGTTCGCTTATTGACCCGTGTGGTGGTGAACTGATTTATGAGATAACCCTCTGAGCCCATGATCTCCACGCCGTCGTAACCCGCCGTACGTGCCAGCCGGGTGGCCCTGACATAAGCCCGGATTTGCCTTTCCACACCCCGCGCGGACAAGCCCCTGGGTTTGAACGGTGTAATCGGTGATTGAATCGCGGTCGGGGCGACACATAATGGGTGGTAACCGTAACGGCCTGTATGCAGTATCTGTATACAGATTTTCCCACCCTCGGCATGCACCGCGTGAGTAATCAGTTGGTGCCGCGGGACCTGCAGGCGATTGGCCAGCAAGGAAGAAAATGGTGATGTCCAACCACGCATGTTGGGTGCAATACCACCGGTCACCATTAATCCCACTTCACCGGCCGCGCGCTCGGCAAAATAAGCTGCCAGTTTCGGATAATCCTTTTTATGATCTTCCAGCCCGGTATGCATAGACCCCATCAGCACCCGGTTATTCAGCCTGGTAAAGCCAAGATCAAGCGGTGCTATTAAGTGCGGGTAACAGGCATCAGCGACCATTGCATAACTCCTCGAAAAATGCAGTTAATAATTTGCGCACATTCAGCATTACACTGGCAAGGGTGCTAGTGATTCCGGCCATGCTTAACGGCTCATCATCCAAACCGGCAGCATTATTTGCAACGACGCACAGGCAGGCATATTCAAGCGCTGCTTCACGCGCCAAGGCGGCTTCGGGCATATTCGTCATGCCGACCAGATCACAGCCATCACGCGCGAGACGCTGGATTTCTGTCGCTGTTTCAAGCCTGGGCCCCTGCATTACACCCAAGCATCCGGTGCGGGTAACTTCTAGCTTTGCCTGGCCCGCCGCATGGATTAACCCGGTACGTAATTGAGCACTGAACGGGTGGGTGAAATCAACATGTTGCAAATCATCATCCGCACTCATGCTGAAGCTATGCACCCTGCCCCAGGTGTAATCGATCAATTGGTCCGGTAAGCACAGTGTGCCGGGCGGGCAATGCCCGGCAATGCCACCGACGGCATTAACAGCAATGATTCCGTCCACCTCTACTTGCCGCAATATGTCGATATTGGCCCGGTAATTGATTGCGTGAGGTGGAATGTTGTGACCGGCGCCGTGTCTTGGCAGAAAAAAAACCTGTAATCCTGCTACCTGAAATTCGGCTACGGCCGCAGATGGCGGGCCATAAGTGCTTTCAAGTTCATGCATCCTGACCGTTTGACCCCAGTGGTTCAGCCCGGTGCCACCGATCAGACCTAGACGTTGTATTCGAGACACTACAATAGCTCTCTTATGTCATCCAGATGCCGCCATTCTTCGTATGCATCCATGCCACAGCCGAACACGTACACATCGGGTACATCCAGACCGACAAAATCGACATAATCGCGCGCCAGACCGCGCGCATGATCTTTGCGCACCAGCACTGCTAGTTTGACCGAACGGGCCCGGCGTTTTTCACAGGAGCCCTTAATTGCCGCCAGCGTGTCACCTTCATCAAATATGTCGTCAACGATTAGCACATGCTTATCTTCAAGATCCAGGTGCGGCGGCACCCGGTACTCTAATTCAGCCCCATATAACCCGCCCCGGTAACGGGTCGCATGTACAAAGTCCATTTGCAACGGCATTTTTAGTTGAGTAACCAGCCAGGTCGCCGAGATAATAGCGCCGGTTAAAACCGAGATCATGATTAATGGTTCATCAGCATAGAAAGCGTTGATTCCATCAGCCATTTTGACTACGGCAGCCCGGACCTCATCAGCATTGAAAACGACCCGTGAATTGTCCAGTATTGAACGTGGGTCGGGGTACTCGGTTATGTCCATCTTGATTGCTCCTTTCCCAGCTGTTTAATTGATTCTTTCCATTGACGCCACTCGCCAACCCGCTCCAGTTCATCGCGACTGGCAACCGCACGGCCTCTGAGCCTGAGTAAGGCTGGCCCGGCATTGGCAAATGCCTCGTCAGTATGACTCAGTAAGCGCTCAACATCCCCAGGATCGCAAACCAATACTGCGTCACAGCCTGCCGTTAGAGAAACCCGCACACGCTCATCCATGCTCTGAACCATACCGGCGGCATGCATACCGAGATCGTCAGAAAATACCGCACCAGAAAATGCCAGCTTTTGACGTAAAACCGACTGAATCCAGTAGGCTGAATAGCCTGCAGGAAACTCATCGACGACCGGATAAATAACATGCGCCATCATCATTGCATCCAGATCAGCACTCAAAGCTGTGAATGGTTTTAAATCTGACTGTTCTATCTGCTCAAAAAAACGCGGGTCACGAACTGCATCGGTGTGCGAATCTGCTGCCACCGAACCATGACCCGGAAAATGTTTTCCGGTAGCCATCATACCTGCATCGTGCATTCCGGCAATATAGGCTCTCGCTAATTCAATGATTGTATCGGTTTGTTTGGCAAATGCCCGGTCGCCAATAACGAGGCTGACTGCGTTGATATCCAGTACCGGGGCAAAGCTTAAGTCGACACCACAAAGCCGTAATTCAGTCGCCATCACCCGTGCGTGCCGGTACGCAAAGTCCAGCGCAGTGGCACTCGATTTGTCATACATCTGACCCAGCACACCCACAGGTGGCAAGCGGGTAAAGCCCGGAATAAAACGTTGCACACGACCACCCTCGTGATCGACGCAAATCAATAACCTGCGCCCTGCTATGGCCATAATCGAGGCGGTGAGATCGGCCAGTTGTCCGGGCTCAACATAGTTGCGGGTAAACAGCACCACACCCCCCACTGCCGGGTGGCGTAACCAGTGGCGTTCTGCGTTACTGACTACAAGCCCGTTTAGCCCAATCAAAACCGGGCCCGCCGACTGCGCCACTTCAGTCATGAGCTAGCTACCATCTGCTCACGCACAAACAGGGCAATCGCTTCGTTGTGGGCGGTATGTGGAAACATATTGATAATCCCGGCGCCTGCCAGGCTGAAGCCATATTCTTTGACCAGTAATGCAGCATCTGTTGCCAGGGTGCCCGGATTACAGGAAATATACAACACGTGGCTGACGCTGCTCGCTGCAATCCAGGGCAATAATTCCTGTGCGCCTGAACGTGGTGGATCCAACATGATCTTATTGTAATTCGTCCCTGGCCATGGCGCTGCACTGCCGAGCTCGAAGCTGTTTGCATACAGGTTGATCGCTGCAAATTCAACATTACTCAAAGCGTTCAAACTGGCATTGCTGCGTGCCCGCTCCACCATTTCTGCAGAGCCCTCTACACCCATCACACGACCTGCCCGGGTAGCCAGCGCCAGGGTGAAATTACCCAGGCCACAGAACAAGTCCAGGATGTTGTCTTCCGCCTGCGGTTGTAACAACACCAGGGCACGCATAACCATTTGCTGATTAAGCTCTCCATTAACCTGGATAAAATCCTGTGGTCCAAACTCGAACCGCAGTCCCAGCGACTCAAGGCTGTATTCCAATTGCAATTCCGGCGGCGCTAACAAATGAATGCTGTCGGGCCCGGCTGATTGCAAATAAATTCCGATCCCGGCCACCTGTGAAAACACTTGCAAGTGCTCAGTATCAGCGCGGGTAATGTCCACCAGGTGCCGGATGATTAAAGCACATTGTTGATCATCACAAGCCACTTCGAGCTGCGGTACCTGGCCCCGGCAGCTCAGTTTCTCCAGCAATAGTGACATCTGTGGCAAGGCATTTGCAATTTTACTGCTCAAAACATGGCAGCTTTGCATATCTGCCACATAGCGGCCATCGCGTTCACGGAACCCGACTAGAACCCTGCCCTTACCGGCTACATCCCGCACTGAAAGCCGTGCTTTACGGCGATAATTCCATTCCGGTCCCCTCAGTGGCGCATATAATGTGGCCGGTTCGCTGCCGCCAGCATCTCGTAAACTCTTTAGCAAGCTTGCTTGCTTGCTTGCCAGCTGGGCCTCCATGGACATATGTTGCAGGCTGCAACCTCCACAGTTACCAAAGTGCGGACAGCGTGGCTGGACGCGATCCGGGGAAGCCTGCTTGATTTCCAGTACTTCGACTCTGCCCCGCTGTTTTCTGCCAAACAGGTAGCGGGCGATGACTTTTTCTCCGGCCAGTGCATCGGTAACCTTCAAGGTCTTTTCTGCATGCACAGCCAGACCCAAACCCCGGGAGTCCAGGCCGGTTATATCTACTTCGAATGGCTGGTCGGAGAGCTTGTTACGCCTACGCCCCATACTGTCTGTGTCCCGTTTATTTATTGTAACAATACATCTTAATGTAATACATCAATTATATTATGCATGTTAATGTTTTATATGCTTTTCATAATAGCAATCATTTCCTTAACGGCTTTATTCAGGCCCACGAACAAGGCATGCGCAACAATTGAATGGCCAATATTGAGTTCAACCAGCTGGGGTATACGAGCAACAGGTTTGACATTACGATAATGCAAGCCATGGCCGGCGTTCACCTGCAAGCCAAGCGCATCACCATGCTCCGCCGCATCCACAAGCCGCTGAAATTCTGCATCCGCCCGGTCCTTGCCCGCATCGGCATAACTGCCGGTGTGCAATTCGACCACTGGTGCGCCACATGCCAGGGCCGCATCCAGTTGTGCAATATCCGGGTCGATAAAAAGTGAAACCCGGATACCGGCTGCCGACAGGCGGGTACAGGCTTTTTTTACCGCAGCAAAATGACTCAGTACATCCAGACCACCTTCCGTAGTAAGTTCGGCCCGTTTTTCCGGCACCAAGCATACATCTGCCGGCCGGTTAAGCTCTGCAATGGCAAGCATTTCATCGGTAACGGCCATTTCAAGATTCACACGGGTGCTGACCTGCTTGCACAGCGCCACGACCTCCTCATCCTGAATATGCCGGCGATCCTCGCGCAAGTGGACCGTAATTGCATCCGCACCTGCAGCCTCTGCAATCCGGGCCGCTTCCAGTACACTAGGATATCTCACGCCTCTGGCCTGACGGATGGTGGCGACGTGATCGATATTAACGCCCAGTAACAATTTTCCAGACCGCATTATTCTAATCCTATAGCAATGACCAACTGGCCAGTGGTTTGCTACCCAGGTGGTAGCCGATTACACGACGCATCAAGCGACGTAATTGGGATAGATTATCTGGGCTTAACCGCTCTGAATACAAGTCCAGTAACGCCTGCCCGGATATCAGATCCTTACTCGGCCCAGCCCGCCGCACTGGACCACGATCCGGCTTGTACTCATACCATTGTTGGGCCTGGATTGCTTCGCCACCTGAGTATTCCTGATCCAGTAACATGGCATAACCGATGGCTTCGAGTAAATGTTTTTCAAACACTCTTAATAACGGCTGTGGCGCTGCACCAGAGGCTAACTCGCTCAACAGGTGCCAGTAACGCTCGAAGACTTCGACATGTGGGTCACTACGGTGCAGTAAGCGCATTAGCAATTCATTCAAATACAAACCGCAATAAAGCGCCTGACCCTGCAGCGCTGGAGGAGAAGCCACCTGGTCGGCAGCTGTGAGTGTACCCAGCTCGCTTTTCTGTATCCAGCTAAGGAGAAGGGGCCGAAATGGCTGTAAAACGTTACGCCAGCGTGAACGGGCTGATTTGGCCCCACGGGCAACCACTGCCACCCGACCATGGTCACGGGTGAAAGACTCAACGATCAGACTGGTTTCACGAAAAGAACGCTGGTGCAAGACATAGGCCGGTTGTAACAGTATGTGGCTCATTGCCTGCTCATTTTCCAGGGAATATCTGGCGCAATATGCAGGTTAATCGAGGTAGCCATATCTTTCGATCAATTGGTCATTATCTGACCAATCATGACTGACCTTGACCCACAAACGCAGAAAAACCTTTTCTCCAAATAACTGCTGCAGCACCTGGCGTGCTTTACTGCTAACTTGCTTGAGTACAATGCCTTTCTTGCCGATGGTGATCTGTTTCTGGCTGTCACGCTCCACAAAAATGATTGCGCCGATAGTCAACAATCCACTCTTTCGTTTGAACTCTTCGATCTGTACCGTCAACGCATAAGGCAATTCCTGGTGCAGGCGCAGGGTTAACTGCTCACGTATCATTTCCGCTGCCAGGAAACATTCACTGCGATTAGTGAACTGGTCCTCATCATAATAGGGTCTCGAAAAGGGCAGTTTCTGCAATACCCGTTGCTCCAACTCATCCACACCACTACCTGTTTTTGCAGAAATCATCAGGATCGTGTCGTAGCTATCTGTATCAGAATGCTGTGCAACAAAGGCCAGCAATGACTCCTTGTCAGACACCAGGTCGACCTTATTCAAAACCAGCATGACCGGCACCTCAACTGCCGCCAGAGCCCTGGCTACAAAATCATCCTGTCGTGTCCAATTGCCAGCCTCAACCAACAACATGACCAGATCAACATCGCGTAGCGATGCTTGGGCAACCCGATTCATATAACGGTTGAGCGCACGTTTGGCCGAATGGTGGATTCCAGGCGTATCGACATAAACCACCTGCCCCTGCCTGGTGGTTTTAATGCCTGCAAGCCGCTGCCGGGTAGTCTGCGGCTTGGCAGTGACAATACTGACTTTCTGGCCAAGAATCTGGTTCAACAAGGTTGATTTACCAACATTGGGACGCCCCACAATCGCGACATAACCAAACCGGAAATCAGCACGTTGCGGGTCGTTGTTACTCATGTCCGCCCCGCGATCTCTGCTAATGCCACAGCTGCTGCATCCTGTTCAGCTTTTTGCCTGCTGCTGCCCTTACCTACGGCCTCGATATCGGCTTCGGC
>CAYZLS010000017.1:8976-13489 GCA_964479355.1 uncultured Wenzhouxiangellaceae bacterium
CTTGAACAGCTTATTGTGCGGTGGGCCAGCTTCACCGAACAGCTTGTACTGGGGCAGCGCAAACCCACGACCCTGGAGCCACTCCTGCAGACGAGTTTTGGAATCCTTCAGCTCTGCAGCTGCAGGTAAATTAGCAATGATGGGCTCACAAATATGTAATATAGCCGCTTCACAGGGCTCGAAGCCACCATCGATGTAAATTGCGCCGATAATAGCTTCCAGGGCATCGGCCAGAATTGAATTTCGTTTGAAACCGCCGGATTTCAACTCGCCTTCACCTATGCGGATGTAGGAACCCAAATTCAGATCATGCGCAAGCTTTGCCAACGTATCACCACGCACAACACGGGCCCGCAAACGGCTTAGCTCACCCTCATCGTTATCCGGTTTCAAGGCAAACAAACGGGCAGAAACGACAAAATCCAAAATACTGTCACCCAGAAACTCCAACCGCTCATTGTTACGCCTGCCATGGCTACGGTGTGTCAGCGCCAACTCCAGCAATGCGGGATCATTAAATTGGTAAGGGATACCAGGAATTTCCCTCATATTATTGATAACCCTGCCTCAGCCACCCTGGGTCAATCGGACAAGCGTACAGATTTATCAACATGCGCAACCACATCTAGGTTACCGATTAAGGGCTTGCGAACTTCATAGGCAATGCGCAGAAAAACACCGTTGCGCCGGTATATCTGGATATCGGATGCCTTTACGTGATTTGTATAATTCAGATACAAGCCATCGAATACTTTCGTACGCAGGTTATCGTGCGAAAGCCTGGCAACTCCTTGTTCTTCTGCCGCGCTATCTAAAATTTTGACCACGGGATAATACTCGAGATACAAAGGGGTAATACGCATGCCAAGGAGAACTACGAAAAGCATCAAGCCAAACACAATGACAAATCGGATTAAGCTGAATCCTTGTTGTTTCCGGGTATTCATCTGGCACGCCCTGTACGGTAGGATTGACTCTGGCTTATTGATAGCACCCCCTAGTCTATACCATCACCCACACGTGATAAATCTGCACAACCTTTATCAAAGTCGAAATTCAGCCAGATTCCCACTGCCCGGCCCAACAAGTTCTCTTCCGACACGAAGCCCCATTCACGACTGTCATTGCTGCGGTCACGGTTATCCCCCATCATAAAATAATGACCCTTGGGCACGACCCACTGGCCGTTCCTGCTACGGCTGCGGTCGTGCAACAAGATGCTGTGTTTGACTGTAGCAAGCTGCTCATTAACCAACAACGCATCAATTGCCGGTGTTGCACACTTTACATCACTGCTCTTGAAGCGGCCCGCAGATGCTGTAGTGATCAGATCACCATTTACAAATAGCTGCTTGTCGCGATAGGTAATGGTGTCACCTGGTAAGCCGACTGCCCGCTTGATGAAATTGATGCTGGGATCCAGCGGATACCGAAAAACCACTACATCGCCCCGTTTTGGTGCGCCCATGGAAATCACTTTCTTGTTTATCACTGGCAAACGAACACCATAGGAAAACTTGTTGACCACGATAAAATCACCCACCAGCAAGGTCGGAATCATCGAGCCTGAAGGGATTTTGAAAGGCTCAAACAGAAAAGAACGAAACACCAGTACAATCAACAGCACTGGAAATAATGACCGCGCGTATTCCACCAGCACCGGCTCACGCTGGACTTCGAGACTATCCTGAACCGAACGATCTCTGCGTTTTTGTCGAAACAAAAGACTATCCACCGCCCAGATAACTCCGGTCAATGAGGTCAGCACGACAAGTACCAGTGCAAAATCAATATTCATAGTGTTTCCTACTTTTTAGAACCCTGTTGTAAAATTGCCAGGAAGGCTTCCTGGGGTATGGAAACGCTGCCTACCTGCTTCATGCGTTTCTTGCCGGCCTTTTGCTTCTCTAGTAACTTGCGTTTGCGGGTTACATCGCCACCATAACACTTGGCCGTCACGTTTTTGCGCAAGGCCTTAACGGTGGTGCGCGCAATTACCTGTGCGCCGATAGACGCCTGAATGGCAATATCGAACATCTGCCTCGGAATCAGCTCTTTCATGCTAATGGCCAATTCCCGGCCACGCCGTTGCGCCCTGTCATGATGCATGATCAGTGACAACGCATCTACACGCTCACCATTAATCAACACATCTACACGCACAAAAGCGCCCGCGCTAAACCGTAAAAAATGGTAATCAAATGATGCATAACCACGGCTGACTGACTTCAGGCGATCAAAAAAATCCAGTACGACTTCCGATAATGGCAATTCATACTGGATGGCAACCTGACCTCCCAGGTATTGCATACTAATTTGGTGACCGCGTTTATCCTCGCACAAACCAATAACAGAGCCAACATAATCCTGCGGCACCAGTATATTAGCCTGAATAATGGGCTCACGGATTTCAAATATCTTGTTGGCCTCAGGTAGCTTGGCCGGATTTTCCAAATTAAGAATTTCACCGTCATGCAGCTCAATTTCATAGATGACGGTCGGTGCCGTAGTAATCAACGCTACGTCATATTCACGCTCAAGGCGTTCCTGCACAATATCCATGTGCAATAAACCGAGAAAGCCACACCGAAAGCCAAAACCGAGCGCAGTAGAAGTTTCAGGCTCAAAATGTAAAGCAGCATCGTTCAACTGCAGCTTTTCAAGCGCATCACGCAAATCCGGATAATCCTCAGAGTCGGTTGGAAATAATCCTGCAAACACCCTCGGCTGCATGGTTTCAAAGCCCGGCAAGGGGCTGCTGGCAGGTGTTTTCGCCAGGGTAATGGTTTCACCCACTGGTGCCCCATGAACGTCCTTGATGCCGGCCACTAAAAAGCCCACTTCACCGGCACCCAACTGCCCGCGAACCTCACGTTTAGGTGTGAATACACCCACCTGATCAACCTGATGATGGTTTTTTGAGGCCATCAATTCAACTTTGTCACCTTTACCGACCTGACCATCTACCACCCGGATCAGGGAAACGACACCCAGGTAATTATCAAACCAGGAATCAATAATCAGAGCTTTAAGCGGTGCATCCGGGTCACCACACGGTGCTGGAATCCCACCGATCAACCGTTCAAGCACCTGTGCAATCCCGTCACCGGTTTTGGCGCTGACGGCCAGCGCATCGCTTGCCTCAATCCCGATAATATCTTCAATTTCCTGCTTGACACGTCCAGGCTCAGCCGACGGCAAGTCAATTTTATTGAGCACCGGAATTACTTCCAACCCAAGCTCGACCGCGGTGTAACAGTTGGCCACACTCTGTGCTTCCACACCCTGGGCTGCATCCACCACCAATAAAGCACCTTCACATGCGGCCAAAGAGCGGGATACTTCGTAGGAAAAATCAACGTGTCCGGGAGTATCGATAAAATTCAAATGATAAGTATGGCCATCAGTGGACAGGTAATCGAGCGTAACACTCTGTGCCTTGATTGTGATCCCGCGCTCGCGTTCCAACTCCATGGAATCCAGCACTTGCATCGACATCTCACGCTCAGTCAGAGCCCCGCACAACTGGATAAAACGATCAGCCAGCGTCGACTTGCCATGATCCACATGGGCAATGATAGAAAAATTTCGAATGTACTGTTGATCCATGCGGTGCTTCAGCTATCTGGCCTGCTGCCCAAACCCGGGCATTTTACACCACAAATCCACTGCACCCGAATCAATCAACGGATGGCTTTAACGCAAACCGAGGATGATTAGGTTAGGGTCAACCCAGATCCTTATCCCGGGGTGTATAGGCAATAAAGCTTGAGCTGCCATTGCGCCATACCCGCAACGCCACCGCACGGCCTGGTTCAGCTTTTTCCACCTGCGCTGTAAAATCATCCAGACTCTTGAGTTCCTGATGATTGATCATCAGGATCACGTCACCAGGCCGTAACCCGGCCCGCCAAGCATCATCACTTTCAATCTCGGTGATAAGCACGCCGCCTTCTGGATCACCCAACTCACGCCGGCGGTCGGGAGCGATATTTTCCACCACCAAGCCCAATGCGTTAGTGTCCAGCTGGTTATCTCCAGCTTCAGCAATTGTCTGTTCATTCCCACCGTCAAGCGCATCCAGGGTGACATTGAAAGTCTTGGATTTCCCTTCGCGACTTACTTTGACGTTTGCCCTAGTGCCCGGTGGATTTGCCCCCACCAGTGGCGGTAAGTCATTCCAGGTTTCAATCGGTGCATCGTCAAAAGCCAAAATGACATCGCCTGGCCTGATTCCAGCTCGTTCCGCTGCACCGCCCGGGGTAATGTCATTTACCAATGCACCCACCGGCCGGTCAAGTTCCAGGGCATCCGCCATGTCACGGGTTACTGCACCCACCATCACACCCAGTAGGCCACGCTGGACTTTGCCGGTTTCACGCAATTGTTTCGCCGTACTAGCTGCAACTTCAATTGGGATTGAAAATGACAGGCCGATGTAACCGCCGTTGGAACTGAGAATCCATGAGTTAATACCAACCACCTCGCCATCCATATTTAATAACGGCCCACC
>CAYZLS010000018.1:0-1299 GCA_964479355.1 uncultured Wenzhouxiangellaceae bacterium
CAATTGCCGTGGACAGGGCCCTACGCAAATTAGCATTATTTGCAAATGGCGCCCGGGAAAGGTTAAAGCCCAGCCAGAAACTACCAATATAAGGGCTGACCTTCAACTCATCCTGGAAATTGGCTAGCAACCAGTCACGATGCCCTGCCGGAATGGTCTCAGTCATTTCCAACTCGCCTGCCCGGTAGCGTGACAACTCAGCATTGGGGTCTTCGATGGGCAAATACTCCACTCGGTCCAGCTTGACCTCACTGGCCGCGTGAAACCGGGGGTTTTTCCTTAAACGGATCATTGCGTGGAGTATCATGTCCTCAATCAGGAATGCACCATTGACCGGTGCCTGTAGCGGTCGCTCCATCGCATTTGCATGCAATGGAAAGCTGACCGGGTGGGCTAGCAGCTCAGGAAACCACGGAGTCGCCTTTACCAGCTTTATTTCCAGCATTGAAGCAGAGAGCGCCCGGATACCTATAGCGTCTGGCTCGACATTGCCGAGCATCGCCTCACGCGCATTGAGCACGGGGGCCAACAAACTGGCAGTGCGGGCCAGCGTCAGGGGTGATAATGCCCTTTGCCAGGCACGGACAAAATCATGTGCTGTCAAGGCCTCACCATTTGACCAACGGAGATTATCACGCAGTTCAAATCGGTAGGTCCTGCCCTCATCAAGCACCTGCCAGGAGGCGGCAACACCCGGAATGATATTTCCGGCTTTATCAAAGCTGGTCAGCCCTTCCCGGATTTCTCTCAACAACTGGATGGCGGACAAGCCCTGTGCCTGGTGTATGTCCAGCGAGTCAGGTTCTGGGCCCAGGCCACGGTGTATTGTCGCGGCAAACAAACCCTGGCAAAACAACAACAGCAACAAGGTCAGCACAATCGATGGAAAATGCGTTCTCATTGAATGTTGTTTACTCCAGTTTCCTGCGTGTATCCTAGTGCATTCTGGCGAATATCAACATGGAGCATTTCAATTGGAGGCAAGCCTGCAGATTGAGAACCGACAACAACTGGTCGAACACCTGGAGGCCGGCTGTAAGCAGAAGTCCGAATGGCGGATGGGTACGGAGCATGAAAAGTTCGGTTTTACTACCGACGACCTGCGTCCTCTGCCTTATTTCGGGGCGCGCAGTGTTCAGGCAATCCTTGCAGAACTGGCCGACCAGTTCGACTGGAGCCCGGTTCTCGAAGATGGCAATGTTGTGGCTTTACTGGATGACACGGGTGCATCCATCACCCTAGAGCCCGGCGGCCAACTGGAACTTTCTGGTGCTTTATTGAATGATGTGCACAAGACCT
>CAYZLS010000018.1:1309-4298 GCA_964479355.1 uncultured Wenzhouxiangellaceae bacterium
GACCTGTACGGAAGTTGATACCCACCTCAAACAGGTGAAAGCAGTTGCCGACCCGCTGGGTATTGCATTCCTCGGTATGGGTTTCCAACCTAAACTGGAGCGTAAAGACGCGCAATGGATGCCTAAAGGCCGCTACCGCATCATGCGGGAACACATGAGCAAACGCGGTAAGCTGGGTTTGGATATGATGAGTCGTACCTGCACCGTTCAGGTCAATCTCGATTTCAGTTCTGAGGCTGACATGGTGCGGAAGTTTCAGGTGGCGCTGGCCTTACAGCCCGTAGCCACGGCTTTATTTGCGAATTCACCGTTTGTCGATGGTAAACCCTGTGGCTACGTCAGTTATAGATCTCACGTATGGGAAGACACCGATCCAGATAGGACCGGCATGTTGCCGTTTGTGTTTGATGCTGCAATGGGCTTTGAACGCTACGTCGATTACATACTGGATGTACCGATGTATTTTGTCTACCGAAACGGTGAATACCTGGATGCTTCAGGCCAGTCATTTCGGGATTTCCTCGATGGAAAGATGCCAGTACTACCAGGTGAGAAGCCGACGCGCAAAGATTGGGAGGATCATCTCACTACCGCCTTTCCCGAAGTCCGGCTGAAACAATATCTTGAAATGCGCGGTGCTGATGGCGGGCCATGGCGCAAGCTGTGCGCACTGCCTGCCTTGTGGGTAGGCTTGTTGTATGACGATGCGATACTGGAGGCAGCCTGGAACCTAGTGCGTGACTGGCGCATGGAGGAACGCTTACAACTGAGAATAGACGCCCCCAAACTGGGGCTCAACGCCATGATTCGAAACCGTTCGCTGCAATCAATAGCACTTGAAGTGCTGGAAATGTCATCCAGTGGTCTGACCTCACGACACCAACTGGGTGTTTCAGGTGAAAATGAAACAGGCTTTCTCGAAACGCTTTTTTCAATCGCGCAGTCCGGGATAACACCCGCAGAGAAAAAGTTGGCGCTCTATCATGGGCGCTGGAACGGCTCGGTTGACCCGGTTTTTAAAGAAGCGGCTTACTAGTGTAGTGTCAACCCCAGGAGGCACGAGAGCCGGTAAAGATTCTCGCCTGTGTCGGTGTAGCGCACCGCACAGACAACTCCCTGATAAGGATTGTGTAGCTATTTTTCCTCCTGGCCCCACCAGGGGCAATTTCTCAAAATTCACCTAGTATTTGCATAAAACCGGTATTCTGACAGCCTGTTTTTATCTGAGGTAATTAAAATGACGACCATCGACACTTGCTGCACACTGGTTCCCTATTTCAAAATTCACGCCGGTCAAGTGACAGCTTTTAAAAATGGCTGTGACGCGTTTGTTGAGAAAACCCGCTCCGAACCGGAGTGCATGTTCTATAACTTCAGCTTTGCCGGGGACCAAGCCCATTGCAGGGAAGGTTATCAAAACGCGGCGGCAGTTTTGAGCCATCTCGATAATATTGGCACATTGTTCGAGGAAGCACTCAAGATCGCAGACCTGACCCGACTCGAAGTCCATGCACCGGCCACAGAGCTGGATAAACTCAGGGAACCACTAGCGGCTTTAAAGCCACAATTCTTTACACTTCGACTAGCTATGGCCTGAGAGAAACTCAAGTCCAGCCGTATATGGACAAGCCAGGGCTGGGGTACTGGTGCAGTATGCGGGTTAACTCAAAAAGGCAGCTTCAGTTGATCGTTAAGTGCCAGCATTTGTTGTTTGAATATATCCATGATGCGCTGCAAGGCTTCTTCATTGTCAGCATCGAAACGTAACACCAGTACAGGCGTGGTATTGGATGCTCGGACCAGACCCCAACCATCTTCATAATCGGCACGCACACCATCTATGGTGTTGATGCTTGCATCAGCAAAAAATGCCTCATTTTGCATGCGGGTAACAAATGTATGGTTTTCACCCTCCTCCAGCTTAACTTTGAGTTCAGGTGTACTGACGCTGTTTGGCAGATCATTCAGTATTTCCTGTGCGTCACGTTCATCATTGGCCAGGATCTCGAGCAGTCTCGCAGCGGCATAAATGCCACAGTCGAAACCGTACCAGCGCTCTTTAAAGAAAAAATGCCCGCTCATCTCACCGGCGAAGGGCGCATCGGCTTCCTTCATCTTATTTTTAATTAAAGAATGACCAGTCTTGTACATCATGGCGTTGCCGCCGGCAGCCTCAATCACTTCGTGCAGGTGGCCGGTACACTTGACATCGTAAATGATAGTCTCACCCGGGACCCGCGCCAGTATGTCCCTGACAAATAACATCATCAGCCGGTCGGAGTAAATGATTTCGCCGGCAGGTGTCACCACCCCCAACCGGTCTGCATCACCATCAAAAGCGACCCCCAGATCCGCCCCCATCACTTTAACAGAGGTAATCAGGTCTTCCAGGTTTTCGGGATCGGTGGGGTCCGGGTGATGGTTTGGAAAACTGCCGTCAACTTCATCAAATAACGGATATACCTCGGCCCCGATAGCGCATAATACGTCTGCCGCGCACACACCGCCGATCCCATTGCCGCAATCAGCAACTACTTTAAGGGGTCTTTTTAGCTGGATGTCTACTGCAATTTTCTCTTGGTAACGACCCAGCATTTCTTCCTCTGTGATGATACCTTTGCCTGCCCGCAGGTTGCCGTTCTTGATGCGCGTGTACATCGCGGTAATTTGATCACCCGCCTGAGTTACCCCACCGATCAACATTTTAAAACCGTTGTAATTCGGGGGGTTGTGGCTGCCCGTTACCATCACACCACTACCACTGCCGAGTTCATATGCTGAGAAATACAGCACACCGGTCGGTACGGCGCCAATATCTACAACGTCACAACCAGTCGAGGCAATGCCCTCAATCATGCCTTGTACCAACACCGGTCCGGACGTCCTGCCATCTCTGGCCACAACGACGGGCCCGGCATCCTGATCCAACGCCAAGCTACCCACAACCCGGCCGACCTGCCGGGCAACTTCTGCATCCAGCGTCTTACCC
>CAYZLS010000018.1:4308-10476 GCA_964479355.1 uncultured Wenzhouxiangellaceae bacterium
TTGCTTTTCTCCAAACTAAAACCCAGATCAGGCAGGTCAACAGCTTCCAACTGATCGCGGTTCTGATCTACATCCCCGGCGCTTTGTGCCACGGGTTTGCTTCATCTGTCCGGGCTATCTAGCTAGATTCTTCTATGGTTAGGGCATTCTGCCCTTCGGTATCAGCGTCCTGAGCTTCAGGTGACGGGTCCGACCGTACTTTTGTTGCTTTTCTTGCTGCAAAACAAGGACGCAACTTCAACAAAACACCCAAACCCAGCAACATCAGGCCTGCCACAAACAACAGCAGGAGCCAAAACCTATTCAAACTTGAAACCCAAATAGCTGGGTCACACCGGCGCGTAAGAAGCTACCGGGGATTAGCAACCAACTCACCCATTCAGAAGTGGTCGGCTCCACAACAAATTCAGCGATCCGCGTTGGCATGAAAAGCCCATTATGTTGATACAGGGCATACACCCCTGCAGTAGGTAAGGACGCATGAAACACCCGTGTAAGCAAAGCTGGTTCTAGCTTCACCAACAAATAAGCCTGCGGGGATTCTGCGTTACCAATCTGCACCGCCATGGCCAGGTAGGCGTCATTACCCTCACCATGGATTTGCAAGGGGGAGATTCCGGTTTCACTAGCCGCCAGTAGCATATCAAACAAAGCAAAACTAAAAGGTCCCATCTCGCCAAAACGAAGCAGGTTCAGCTCGATGCCGTACAAGTCAACTCCAATGAACCCTGGAAGGTGATCACTGATATGTTGTGGCAAGCCGGGCAAGCTTGCTTGATCCACTACGGCATTGACAGCAAGTTCTTGCAGTTCGGAGTCCCTGAGCGCCCGTCGAAACTCCTGAACAGTCGCACTGACCTGCCGCATGGTCTGTTCGGCCTGCTGGTAAAATTCATCACTATCCTGTTGGCTGGTTCCGGCAGTTAATAACAATACAAGTAAAACAATCAGTAACAGGGCATCGGGCACCATTAACAACAGTGGCTTAGACCGACCCAGGTGCTTTCTCAGTAAAGCAATTAGGTTGCCAAGTTCAATTTTCCCTGTGAGTTTCATGATGAAGTCCTGTTATTGGCCCGTGTGCCCAAACCCACCCTCACCGCGCTCGCTGGCTGTAAAGGAATCGACAATTTCAAAGTGTGCTGTTACCACCGGCACAATGACCAATTGCGCGATCCGCATGCCGGGCTCTATCTCAAATGCCCTAGCCGAACGATTCCAGCACGAAACATACACCTGGCCCTGGTAATCACTGTCAATCAACCCCACCAGGTTGCCCAACACCAAGCCATGTTTATGACCCAGACCCGAACGTGGCAAAATGACTGCCGCCAATCCGGGATCGGAAAGATGCATGGCAAAACCCATTGGTATCAGCAAGGTTTCACCTGGATCAATGGTTGTACGACGCTCAACACAGGCATGCAAGTCCATTCCGGCTGAACCACCGGTAGCATATTCAGGCAAAGGAATTTCCCGGCCCAGCCTCGGATCCATGATTTTTAACTGGATGGCTTTCAGGTTCGGTTTTTCCATTGACATCCTTTTTTAACCAACCTCACTGCCCCATCATATCAAGCCTTTGTCCTGTAGTAATACCCCATTTCGTCCTACAAGCAGGGTAGGCGAGCACTGATATACATGTACCGGCCAATAGCACAACATTTGCATTAACCTGATCAACGTTGGAAAAACATCTTGGAAATGAACAGCCAAGCTACGATTCCATTTCAACCTGCCTCTTTATCAGATGCGGAGTTGTTAACCGGACTATTGCATGCTGGCGCTCAGGTAGATAATTTTTTGGTGCAGGCCGAAACCCTGTTGCAGAAATTTGGCGGCCTGCGCGGTTTGCAAATCGCCAGTCGCATGCTAGGCAAAGAGCACAGGGAACTTGATGATCATTGTGCAAATCAAATTCTCATCGCACATGAACTGGTCCAGCGGCAATTGAAGAAATCACTGCAACGAGGTATCACGCTGACCAGACCGGCCACAACCATTCAATTCCTGTAGACCGTATTGAGAGACCGCAACCGTGAGATTTTCACCTACCTGTTTATGGATACGAGGCACCGTGTTATTGCGGTCGAAGACCTTTTTCAGGGCTCCATTGATGGTGCTTGTGCTTACCCGAGAATAGTTGCAGAAAGGGGGCTCAGTCTGAGCGCTGCGGCGGTTATCGTAGCGCATAATCACCCCTCTGGAGTGAGCGAGCCAAGCTTTGCCGACTAGGCAATTACACGGCGTTTGAAAGATGCCCTGTTGCTGCTTGAAATACGCATGCTGGACCATTTTGTGGTAGGTGATGGTCCGCCGGTATCAATGGCTTCAAGAGGCATGCTGTAAACATAGCTAACCAACGAGATTTTGTTGCATAATAGCAGGCTTTAAGGTATAAAGTGCGGCTTGCTTTTGAGCAGCACTAAACGGAACAATCCAATGGCCAGAGTTTGTCAGGTTACCGGTAAACGTCCAGTTGCTGGAAACAATGTGTCGCATTCAAACCGAAGAACCAGGCGACGTTTTTTACCCAACCTTCACCGTCACCGCTTCTGGGTGGAAAGTGAAAATCGCTGGGTTCGTTTGCGCGTCTCCACCAAGGGTTTGCGCATTATTGATAAAAAGGGCATTGATGCCGTACTGACTGATCTGCGTTCGCGCGGTGAAAAAGTCTGAGGAAAATAGATCATGGCAAAATCATCGCGCGAAAAAATCCGCTTGGTATCCTCTGCAGGTACCGGTCATTTTTACACCACGGACAAAAACAAAAAGAACACACCTGCGAAAATGGAGATCAAGAAATATGATCCCGTGGTTCGCAAACACGTGATGTACAAGGAAGCCAAGATCAAGTAATTGATCTGCACAAAGACTTGCCCCCATATTCTGCCGGGGACACAGCCAGATCTACAACGCAGGCTCTTCATTTCTCCAGTAGCAGATTTCCCCAGCTATCCATGCTTGCTATCCAGCCTGGCTTGATCCAGATGGTGGCCTCAGATTCTGTCACTATGGCTGGACCGCGTAAGGGTTCTTCTGCCCGCAAGCTGTGCCGGTAACGATGCAGCACTGCCTCACCCAGGTCGGGCATCAAGACCATCTCAGGCGCGTCATGGGTTGCAGCATTCTGACAGACATCAATGCGATCCAAGGCGGCCGGACCGCGGGCGCTTAAGCGTAAATTGACCAGCTCAACCGGATGCGGTAAACGCAGGCCACTGGCCTTTTCATGCGCCTGGTGAAATGCCTTTTCATACCCACCATCCACCAACCAGTCGATGGGAATGCTTGCACTCTGGCCCTGGTAACGCAGCTCCAGCTGATGCTGAAACACGATACTGTTCCGCGCATGACCTTCGCCCTGCAGTTGCGTCGTGGCCTCTTTTTCAAGCTCGTCAAATCGATGCCCTATACCCTCTTCACTCAGGTTTGCCAGCGGTGACAACACCGGTTGCGATAGTTCCCTGCCGGGTTCAGAGACCAGCATTCCCATGGCCGAGAGCACACCTGCCCGGGCTGGGATGATCACCCGGTACATGCCCAGTAATTCAGCTAACTCGCAAGCATGAAGACCGCCGGCGCCACCAAAACACAGCAAAGTGTAGTCAGCCGGATCATAACCGCGCTCTACGGAAATAACCCGCAGGGCCCGCACCATGTGTTCATTGACCAAGCGAATAATACCCCGCGCCGCAACCAGCGCAGTACAGCCTAAGTCTTTAGCCAGTCGTTCTAGAACCTGTTGCGCTGCGGTGAAATTCAGTGGCATGTAGCCACCCAGTAATGTGCTTTGGGGTATGCGGCCCAGCAACAAATTTGCGTCGGTGACGGTCGGTTTGGTACCACCCTGGCCATAACAGGCGGGTCCCGGGTTAGCGCCAGCGGATTCCGGCCCCATCAGCATCATGCCAGTCTGATCCAGCCTCGCAATCGAGCCACCACCTGCACCGATGCTGTGAATATCCACAGACCGAATGGACAATGGCCACGCACCGAGCCGGGATTGCCCGGTCAGGGGGATCACATCGTTAAGCAGGGCAACATCTGTCGAAGTACCACCCATATCAAAACTCAACAACTGCCTATAACCCGTTTGCTTGCCAATGCTATGGGCAGCTGCCAGCCCACCGGCCGGACCCGACAATAGTAAACGAACTGCCTGTTCAGCTGCCTGCTCAGCTGCAATGGTTGTGCCTGCGCTTTGCATGACCGCAATGCGGGCGCTGGGTGATCGCGTCTGCAAACACTTTAGATACCGGGCAATAACCGGTCCAACGCTGGCATTTAACCAGCAGGCGATGCCTCGTTCGTATTCCCCTGCTTCGGGCAGAATTGTGCTGGAACAGGTCACAAACCACTCAGTCCCAAGCACTGCGGCAATTTGGTGTTCCAGCTCCGGTCGCAGGAAAGAAAATAGCAGGTTGATGGCTACAGATTCGGTATCCAGGGCTTCAAGACATTTTTTTAGCTCTTCAAATTCTTGAGCACCGGCTTTAGCCGACAGACTGCCATCGGCGTTTATCCGGGTAGAGACTTCCACACACAGTGCGGCGGGTACCGGTGGTGGTATTGCGGGTTGTTTGAGCTGATAAACCTGCTCGCGTTGTTGCCGGCCCAATGACAACACATCTGCAAATCCTTTGCTCGTCACATAGGCAACCCGCGCGCCTTTACCCTCAAGCACAGCGTTGGTGCCAACGGTTGTGCCATGAATAACGTGCAGCGCCGTCTGGGCTATTCCTAGTCGTTGCAAGCCCTCCACAATGGGTCCGGATGGGTCCGACGGGTCAGAGAGCACTTTGCAGTGTCGGATGACGGGTTCATTTGGGCTTTCATCCGTGGCGAGATCCAATACCACAATATCGGTAAAAGTACCGCCTGTATCTACGCCAACCAGTGTAAAGTCATTCATCGGGAACCATAACCATACTTTTTTGATGAATAAAAATAACAGCACCCCATTAATTCAGTTAACCACATATTACAATACTGGCCATGCCTGAACTGCCAGAAGTAGAAACCACGCTCAGGGGCATTAAGCCGCACTTACACAAGCAATCCATTGCCCATGTCACAGTACGCGAATCGCGTTTACGCTGGCCTGTCCCGGAAAATGTTAAAAAAGCTGAAGGGCGGCAGTTGGTCGATCTGCGCAGACGAGGTAAATACTTGTTGCTGGAACTGGAAAACGGTGGGCTCATCCTGCACCTCGGCATGTCAGGTTCGCTACGCATATTGACCCAGCCCCAGGCACCGGGAAAACATGACCACATAGACATCGAACTGCAAAACGGCACCTGTTTGCGATTTAATGACCCGCGCCGCTTTGGGGCATTTCTTTGGGTGGATGGATTGCCCGATACCCACCCTTTACTCAGCAAGCTTGGCCCGGAACCACTTTCCACCAATTTTACCGCCGATTATTTGTACCGGCACTCACGTGGCCGGCAGGTGGCAATCAAGAACTTCATCATGAATGGCCACATCGTCGTAGGCGTAGGTAACATTTATGCCTCTGAGTCCCTGTACGTGGCCGGAATTCACCCGCAACGCGCTGCGGGCAGAATATCACTGCAACGCTACCAGGGATTGGTGGTTACAATCATCGATGTACTCAACCGCTCAATTGAGCAGGGCGGTACCACCCTGCGGGATTTTGTCAATTCAGAAGGCATGGCAGGATACTTCGCGCAGGAATTGCTGGTCTACGACCGTGCCGGCAGTGATTGTTTCCAGTGCGGCGCTGCCATCTTGCATAAAGTGATCGGCCAGCGCGCCAGTTATTACTGCGCAGCTTGTCAGCGGTAATACAGTATTAAAATTTTTACCTCTGAACTGTGCTCAACAAAATGGGCAGCCATTTAAATGCTTTTACATTAAAGATGATACATATAGTCGGCTTATAGCACCGGTATTTTCGAGCTTTTTGTGAGTAGATGAACCAAACTATATAGTTATAGGCGGCTTTGAAGTGGAGCGTGTATAGATGCTAACCATCAGCAAACTGGCCAAACGGTTCGGGCTGGCACGCGCCACCCTGCTTTATTACGAACGCGAGGGCTTGCTTGAGCCTGTCTATCGCGCCGCCAATGGTTACCGTTATTATGGCGACGCTCAAATTGGGCGTTTACAACAGATCGCTGACTTCAGATCATATGGCGTGCC
>CAYZLS010000018.1:10486-13391 GCA_964479355.1 uncultured Wenzhouxiangellaceae bacterium
CGACATCCGTGAGTTACTAGCACGGGATGATACTCAGACGCACGAGCAGATTCTGCGCAAACGCTTTGCCCAGTTGGAAACCGATATTCAGGATTTGAGACGCCAGCAACAAACGCTGGTGGCGATCCTCGAGCAACCATCAGCGCTGCCACAAACACCGATGAGCAAAGAGCGATGGTCGAATATCATGCGATCTGCCGGCATGAGCGACGAGGACATGCACAACTGGCACCGTGAATTTGAGACCCGCGAACCACTGGCCCACCAGGAGTTCCTGGAGTCACTTAATCTGGACGATACTAAAATCAGACGAATCCGCCGCTGGTCGCGGCGCTAGTGTCATGTAAAGCCTATAGTGTAGCTCTGAACCCCACACTATAGGCTTTACATGACACCAGACCGTTATTTCTGAAAGTGGATATCTACCATCAAGTCGTTGGCAATATCTTCAAGTTCGCTTGCCAGTATTTCAAGATCTGTGCTCGGAGGCACCAGCAAACGGGCTTTGGCTTTGAATAGTTCACCACCACCCATGGAGGCGCTTTCTGTAGTCGTTTCAAATTCATGTACGCTGACCTGATTGCGTGCCAGCACTTCAGTAATTTCATGCACAATTCCCGCTCGGTCGTTACCGATTAGTTCCATTACGAATTCTTGTTCGTTTTCGGGCAAGCCCGCTTCATTGGTGGTGCGAACGGTGATTGCCAAGCCCTGAGATTCAAGCTCTTGCAAGGCCTTGAGACAAGCTTGTGTCTGCCCCGTGGGGATGGAAGCCAGTAGAATCCCCGCAAATTGCCCAGCCAGCGAGCTCATACTGCTTTGTGTCCAGTTACCCCCATGTTGCTTGAGCACCCTGGACACCCGCTCAATAATTCCGGGCTGGTCAGCGGCAATGATAGTTAACACCATCGAAGTGTTCATGGGCCTGTTTTCGGTTTTGTGCGGTTATGGTGGTCATGATATCGGAAAGTTCTTAAGATTGCGTGGCAAGTTCGTCGGTCCCACAGGCTCGTCGGTCCCACAAAGACTAGACTGGGGCGGTAAACAATACCCGGAAACAAACGCTATGAACTCACGTGACACGCTCATTGATGCTATCGGCAATACACCATTAATCCATCTGCGCAAGGCTTCGGAACTAACCGGATGTACCATTGTTGGCAAGGCAGAATTTATGAATCCGGGTGGTTCGATCAAGGATCGGGCAGCCAAGTACATCATCCTTGATGCCGAACGCTATGGTAAACTTGAACCCGGTGGCGTCATCGTTGAGGGCACTGCAGGCAATACCGGCATTGGCCTCGCTTTGATTGGTAATGCACGCGGTTATCGCACCGTAATCACGATCCCTGAAACCCAGACCAAAGAAAAAAAGGACACTCTCAGGCTGTTCGGCGCCCAATTGCACGAAATCCCTGCTGTCCCGTTTAAGAACCCTGGGCATTACGTCAAAATAGCCGCCCAACTGGCAGCAGACCTCACCGCCACTGAAGACCATGGCGTGTTGTATGCAGACCAATGGGAAAACCTGTCCAACAGCGAAGGCCACTATCGCTCGACTGGGCCGGAAATCTGGCAACAGACTAACGGTAAGGTGGACGCTTTTTGCTGCGCAATTGGTACCGGCGGCACCATCCCCGGCATCGGGCTTTACCTTAAAGAACAAAACCCCAACATCGTCATTGCGCTGATTGACCCACTTGGCTCGTGTATGTTTAACCACTATCAACATGGCGAGTTACGCGCTGAGAGCTCTTCCATCACCGAGGGTATCGGCCAGGGGCGCATCACTGCCAACATCGCCAGTGCACCAGTGGATGACGCCTTCCAGGTGCCCGACGAAGAAGCCCTGCCAGTGCTGTTTGACCTGTTATCTGAAGAAGGTCTGTGCCTAGGTGGCTCTACCGCCATCAATGTTGCCGGTGCCATTAAGCTGGCCAAAAAAATGGGGCCGGGACACACCATCGTGACGGTGCTGGCTGATTTTGGTACGCGCTACCAGTCGAAATTATTCAACCCCGTATTCCTGCGTGAAAAAGATTTACCGGTGCCGGCCTGGCTTCTATAGGAACACATAGAATCTGTGGGACCGCAATATCTGTGGGACCGACGAACTTGTTCGTCGGGAACCCATTAAACCTGCTCTACATTTGCAGCACTGACCATACGCCCCAACTGGCCCATGGCAGCCGCCAACAAAACACTGACAGTTGATACGATAATAGCGAAATATCCCATTGCGACCTTGCCACCGGCATCTTGTAAATACCCTGCTATCGCAGGTCCCACGGCATAGGCGAGCAGCAAACCACCACCGCAGGCGGCAACCAATCTTCCCGGTGGGTCAATTTTTGAGGCAAGGCCCAGCATCACTGCCACGGTAAAGATATAGATAAATTGCCACACAAGCAACATGGCCTTAAAGATGGATTGTGAGTCCGCTACCACTACAAGATAGGTATACGCCCCGGAAAGTGCAGCACCGACAATGGCGGGTATCGCTGCCCCAATCCACAGCCTCAGCCGGGCAACAATGAGCGGGCCCGCCAAAGCGATGAGCGTACCTATAGCAAACCAGGCGCCCACCTGCTCGGAGCTCATACCGAGGTTGATGCCAATCTGATCAACAGCCGACCAGGCCAAGGATTCGCGTACGGAATACGCGGCCAGGGCGGCAACGGCTATCACGGTAACCATCAAGGGGATTTTTATTGTTGTTAATAACGCCTGCTCGCTGCTGTCAGTTTCAACCGTGTCTGGTTCCTGATAATCCGGTAACATAAGAAGCAGTGGTATCAATAAAGCCGAGAAAGCAGCCAAGGTAATAAATAAGCCGGTGGCGCCGAAATGAGAAACCAGGGAAGGAACCAGTAAAAACCCGGCCATAAAGGTCGCCACAGATAAC
>CAYZLS010000019.1:0-13233 GCA_964479355.1 uncultured Wenzhouxiangellaceae bacterium
ATTGGCCCAGCAAAGGCAGGACAAAAACAAGCTATACTCCCTGCATGCTCCGGAAGTGGACTGTATCAGCAAGGGCAAGGCGTATAAACGCTATGAGTTCGGCGTCAAGGCGAGTATTGCGACCACCAACAAGAGTAACTTTGTGGTCGGTGGTATGGCTTTGCCGGGCAACCCGTATGATGGTCACACTTTAACCAGTGCTTTGGAACAGGTCCGCCGGATGACCGGCCGTGTGATTGAAGAAGCCTTTGTGGGCCGGGGTTATCGGGGCCATGGTGAAACCCAAACGACGGTCTATGTCTCGGGCCAGAAGCGGGGTATCAAGACCCAGCGTTTAAAATGCTCGCTTAAACGCAGAGAAGCGATTGAACCGGTGATTGGTCATCTCAAATCTGACGGCTTATTGGGTCGCAATTACCTCAAAGGCCCCCAGGGCGATCAAATGAATGTCATGCTCAGTTGTGCCGGGCATAATCTGCGCTTGATTCTGCGGCAACTCAGAATTTTCTGGGTGCAATTATGGGGCAGTCTATGGGCTTTACGGATCCCAGGCAGACGCACTGGCGAGTTTAATCGCTGGCTTGCCTCAATCGTTGGTAGCGCATGGCAACCGGTGATCAACTGCAGGCAGTTTGCATGAATAATTACCGCCTCAAACAGGGTTATTCAGGATCGACTAAATAGATGGCGTCTTTGGCCTTTATCGCACCTGAAATAACCACGAAGGGCAAATAAAATTCACTTTGTTTGAATAGTTCCAGTGCAGCTTCCGCACCAAATCCAAGTATGACGACATCACAAAGAACTCAGTCCCAAGGTTGTTTCTTGATCGCCGCCAGCAGCCCCGACTCGTTTTCTACGCGCTCAAAATCAAGTCCGGGGAAATCCTTTTCCAGCGCATTTGCAGCCAGGATTGCATCCTTGTTTGAGTTATCGATAATTAAAACGCGTAAGCCTTGTGGCACCACTTCAATCCTTGCGAGCACGAAATTGCAAGCATAACCCAAAGCCAAAAAAAATATAATGATACAGGATGATCAGGGTCTTCCCGCCAGCCTGCTTCACCCAGAATCCTGTAAACTGAGTTGGATGAAAAAACCGGAACTCTTATCGCCCGCAGGCTCCTTGCAGCATATGCGATTTGCCTTTGCCTATGGTGCGGATGCAGTCTATGCCGGTCAGCCACGTTATAGCCTGCGGGTACGCAATAATGAATTCAGCAAACAGGACGTGCTGTGCGGGGCCATCAGGGAAGCACATACTCTGGAAAAACTCTTTTTTCTCGCCAGCAATATTGCGCCACATAACGCCAAGCTCAAAACCTATATTGCCGACCTGGAACCCATCATTGAAGCGGGCCCGGACGCGTTGATCATGTCCGACCCGGGTCTAATCATGATGGTACGTGAACACTGGCCCGATATACCTATCCATCTTTCCGTGCAATCTAACGTGGTCAACTACGCCGCAGTAAAGTTCTGGCAGGGACTGGGTCTTAGTCGGATTATCCTGTCGCGTGAGCTGTCGTTGAAAGAAATTGCTGAGATCCGTGAGCAATGTCCGGAAATGGAGCTAGAGACATTTGTGCATGGCGCGCTGTGCATCGCCTATTCCGGTCGCTGTCTGTTATCTGGTTATATGTCACACCGCGATTCTAATCAGGGTGCCTGCACCAACAGCTGCCGCTGGAAGTATGACGTTGTTGAAGCGCGTGAAACTAGTAGCGGTGATACCGTAGCCATCACTCCGCCAGCCACAGATACCAGCGACAATTCTCCCGCAGTTCTGCTTGAAGAGCAAAACCGCCCAGGTGAACTGATGCCGGCGTTTGAAGATGAGCATGGTACTTACATCATGAACTCCAGGGATTTGCGCGCGGTACAACATGTAGAAAAACTTGCCCACATGGGAATTGATTCCCTGAAGATAGAAGGCCGCACCAAGTCGGTTTACTATGTTGCCCGCACTACGCAGGTTTATCGCCAGGCGATCGATGACGCGGTGGCCGGCCGATCATTCGATATGGATCTGATGGATGAGCTCGAGGGTATGGCTAACCGTGGCTTTACCGAGGGTTTTTATCGCCGCCACCCTCCGGGTGAGTACCAGAATTACGAGCGCGGGATTTCGAGTAGTGATCAACAGCAATTTGTTGGTGTAATCCTAGATCACCAGGATAGCTGGTTGACGGTGGATGTCAGAAACCATTTCGAGGCCAGTGATCGCCTAGATTTAATGACGACCGATGGCAATATAAGCTTTATGCTACCCACGATTATTGACCGCAAAGGCACCGTTACCGATGTTGCACCGGGTTCCGGTCATATTGTGAAAATCCCGCTCCCGGATAAAATCGACGCCTCCGTAATCAATGAATTCTCTATGCTGATTCGCTATTTGCCTCAAACTGGGAATTGAGACGCTCCCGAATCATGGATCTGGTAGTCCGGCAACTAGAACTGATTGCGGCCAAGGACTGGTGGGTGCAATATGGGGATTATGAGAATAGGTAGGTGAAGTCATGAGATCGGACTTGAAAATTGTAGACTCCAACCAGCAGCAGAAGGTGGTTCGCAATGTCTGCGAAAAATCTTTTACCACTGCAGTGGTAAAGCGATCATCTACATCGGTGATCATGTCACTGACGTTTTATTTGCCCGTAATCTTGCTGAGCGACTGGGACCATCGAACACGGCAATCTCAATTGCCGTCACCTACAGTGGGGCTGAGCCAGCGCGCTGGAACACACAACCGGATAAGATCATCGAAAAACCATCAGAATTATCTGCTTGGCTCAAGGACCAAGAAATTTTATAGCAATCCCTTTACTACCAAAAAATATTTTTTCCTCATGTGCTATGCTAGAACACTGTTAACCTTGTATAAGCAGGATTCGCAAATACCAACTATTTGTTAACGGCTTGATAGGGTTGACAGGGCACTGGCGTGTGCTGTATAAAAAATCACGTGTGCTGTATAAAAAATCAACCAAACCAATATCGAGGGAGAGTCTTATGGATATCGTTAAAATTATTCGCTTAGTAGCAATAGCGGTCGCGGTTATTGCAGCATTTGTAGCAATCCCAGAAATTGCATTAATCCTGGCAGCCCTTGGGCTTGCCATCGGCTTCATGGATGTTGCTGAAGACCGTCGTTTAATATTTCTGGTGACGGCCGTTGCCTTGAGTTCTGTCGCTGACTCGCTGGGAGTTATCCCCGCAGTTGGAGAATACATCACGGGTATTTTGACCAATGTAAGCAGCATCGTTAACGCCGCTGCAGCTGCAGTTATCCTGATGGCCATTAAAGACCGCCTCACTGATTAATATTAGCTAACAAAGCTATACCCGCCAGATGAAGTCTTGTCATACGGCTTCGCGCGGGATCAAGAATAAAAAACCCAGCTACCAGGCTGGGTTTTTATTAACTGGTATTAAAACTGATTTTGGAATGCGGTAGTGTCAGCCATTCCATTAATTGTTACCCTACTGTGGTGCAACCGCTTAGACCAAAACCTAAATCCAATTCCTGGCCCGGAAAGACCAATGCACAACCAGTGCAAGCGGGAAACTGTGCCTACTTAAAAGTCGTCAACGTCACTCCGACCAGCGCTTTTTTGCAATGGATTGCAGGGCAAGACCTGCTGGTTCCAGTGAGCCAGCAACTCACAGCGATGAAGCTTGGCAAGTCGTATGTGGTCTATCTGTATTCGGATCCACAACAACGCATCATCGGCAGCAGCAAACTCTATAGATTTCTCGATGAACGGGCCAAAAACATGGCGGTTGGTGAGCCAGTTGATTTGTTGATCGTTGGTGAGAGCGAGTTGGGTTACAAAGCCGTGGTCAATGGCAGTCACTTGGGCTTGCTTTATAAAAACGAAGTCTTCCAGCCATTGCAGGCCGGGGACATAACGCAGGGATACATCAAGGAAATCCGTGCAGACCGGAAAATAGACCTCAGCCTGCAACGTCAGAATAAATCATCACGGGTCGAACTAAGCGACCGCATCCTAGCCTTTCTCAAAGCCAATGATGGCACCGCCACTCTCACGGATTACAGCCCCCCCCGAGGCAATATATCAACAGTTTGGTGTCAGCAAAGGCAATTACAAAAAAGCTCTGGGGGCATTGTATAAGCAACGCTTGATCAGTCTGACAAAAGATAAGATAAAACTAATAGCCCCACAATAATCACATTCAAGGACAACTAAATGACTATCTCAGGATTACAATTACGTTCTCTGGTCAAAGCAGATAACACGCTTGAACTTTCCCTGGTGGAAATGGAACAGCCTGAACCAGGTCCTGATGAAGTAATCGTCAAAATTGAGGCAACTCCCTTAAACCCTTCAGATCTTGCCTTACTACTGGGGCCTGCAGACATGCGCACCGCCAGCGTCAGTGGTACGCCTGAGCGACCGATGGTTAGTGCCAATATTCCAGCCAACTTGATGAAAATGGTTAACGCACGTCTGGGGCAATCTCTGCCCGTCGGTAATGAAGGTGCAGGCATGGTGATAGCCACGGGTTCCTCCGAGGCCGCCAAGGCACTGAAGAATAAGCTTGTCGGCATTGCCGGTGGCGAGATGTACGCCCAGTACCGATGCGTAAAGCATAATATGTGTTTGGAGTTGCCTGAAGGAACGACCGCTGTTGAGGCAGCCTCCTGCTTCGTCAACCCAATGACTGCGCTGTGCATGCTCGAAACCATGCGCATGGAGGGCCACACTGCACTGGTTCACACGGCAGCGGCCTCTAATCTCGGCCAAATGCTCAACCGTGTCTGTATTGACGAGGGTATCGAGCTGGTGAATATCGTACGCAAACCAGCCCAGGAAGAAATCCTCAGAGACCTGGGTGCCAGGCATGTCTGTAATTCCAGCATTGATACATTTTATACGGACCTGATCCGTGCTCTAGTGGAGACCGATGCCACATTGGCATTTGACGCAACCGGCGGTGGTAAGCTTGCCGGCCAGATCCTGACCTGTATGGAAGCCGCGGCAGCACGGTCAATGACCGCGTACAACCGCTACGGTTCAGATGTATACAAGCAAGTATATATTTATGGTGGTCTGGATAGAAATCCGACGACACTGACACGTAATTTCGGTTTTTGCTGGGGCCTTGGCGGCTGGTTGGTCATGTCGTTCCTGCAAAAACTTGGCACGCCGAAAGTCATGGAGCTACGAACCCAGGTTGCCGCCGGTCTTAAGACCACCTTTGCCAGCCATTACAGCCGGGAGATTTCGCTGGCAGAGGTATTGTCCCTGCCAGCAATCGCCGACTACGCCAGACAGGCCACGGGTGAGAAGTTTTTGATTAGACCGCAGCAGTAACGAATTTATGGGGACGACCATGCCAACGGAGTTTTGTTTGATTTTCACTGAGTCTAAAAACCCAGCATTTATTGCCTTATGAAATACTTCATACGCCATATGCCAATCGCCCTGTTCGCCCTGGTTCTGGGTCTTACGGGCTGTAGTGTTAATCCGGTTACCGGTAAACACACGTTTGTATTTCCAAATTTCAATGAAACCTGGGAGCGCAATATGGGCCAGGAAACGTACGCCACGATGCGACAATCCGAGGACGGTGATTACACACTGGAGCCGGTGCTGACAGAATATGTGGAACGCGTAGGCAATCGCCTGGCTGCACAAGCTAGCCGCGATCTGTCTTATGAATTTCACGTTTTAAATGACTCTGTACCCAACGCCTGGGCTCTACCTAGTGGCAAAATTGTGGTGAACCGGGGACTGCTGACAGAATTAAACTCGGAAGCTGAACTAGCGACTGTATTGGGCCATGAAATTGTACATGCTGACGCAGCCCATGGCGCACGCCAGCAAACAAAAGCCCTGCCTACCCAGGTAGGAATGATGGCAATTATGCTTTATGGCAGCAGCAAGGCTGAATCTGAGTTGGGTCAACAAGTTGCCATGATCGTGCCACAGATAGGCGCCATGCTGATTAGTTCCAAGTACGGGCGTGATGCCGAAAGTGAACCCGATTTCTATGGGATGAAGTATATGTCTGCTGCAGGCTATGACCCGCAAGGTGCGATTCAACTGCAGGAGACCTTTGTAAAATTGTCTGAAGGTCAGCACGACGATTGGCTTTCAGGTCTATTTGCCTCCCACCCTGCATCCACTAAACGTTTAGCCAGCAACCAGACTACGGCTCAATCCTTGCCTGCGGGAGGTGAATTTGGAGAAAAAATTTATCTGCTCGAAACTGCTCACTTGCGCAAGGTGAAACCGGCCTATGAAGCCCACGACAAGGCGCGCATAGCACTGTAGGAAAACGAAATCGAACAAGCCCGCAAACTGACGGCCATGGCAATTAGACTGGAGCCACGCGAGGCTTTGTTCTTCGCATTATCCGGTGATATTGACACCATCGGGAATAACTTTCCACGTGCTGAACGCGCATACAATAACGCCCCGCAACGCGATGACGGATTTTTCTATCATTACCTGCGCCGAGGCCAGATACGAATTGCACTGGATAGATTTGCTCTGGCGCGGGTCGATCTGGAGTGCAGCCTGGAATTATTACCAACCTCAGAAGCTAATTTGCTGTTGGGTAATTTGGAAAGACGCTCCGGCGATCCGGATGCAGCCATTCAATACTATCAGGCAGCCTCAGTGTCAAATTCAGCCACCGGCAAAGAGGCCTTGAAGGAACTAGTACGTCTGGAGCTACTGAAAATTGAATATATCGATAACGACGATCAATTACAGCAATTTTCGCGCCACCTTTCCAACCTGCTCAAGGCCGGCAGTCAGACCACTATATACACACCGGTACGTGATATAACCGATGCTGATGAACTGTCCGGGCGAGTTCGGATAACCGTTCTCAGAGCCCAGGTTGCCAGCGAGTAGCACACGACCCCTATTGCTCAATAACAATAGCTGGAATCGACAGTGGTCCAGACCTCTTGGCCGTACTGATTCAGTTTTATTTGCACGCAGCGTCCGTCTGTGTCAACTCGGTACCAATATTCCTGAGTTGAAGCAACCGGCCGCGCCAGATACGCTGACTCACGGCGTTGGTTGCGGTCGATAGCATAAACAATGGAGCCCAGTGCCAGAGCCCCTGCTACGTAGCCAAGCCCGTTATTGTAGCCATAACTGTGACGCCCATAGCCGTAATGTCTGTAGTTGTGGTGCCTGTAGCTGCGATGCCTGTAGCTGCGATGACTATAGCTGTGATGCCTGTTTCTATTATACCGGCTACCGTTATGCCTGTTACCGTTATGCCTGTTGCCTTGATGTCCATTACTTTGATGCCCATTGCCGTAATGCCCACCGCGCGAACTCTTGGCCTGTGCTAAGCCTGTCGCAAATAGCAATGCGGTTGTGATAAGTGTGATTACAATCTGCTTTTTCATTTGTTTGCCTCCAGTTGGCGCATTGAATTTGACTACAGTGTATTTCAGCCACACTGAATAGCCGCTGAATTGATGCGTAATACCCGGATAGCCGCCTGCTCCAGTGTCGTACCAAAACTGATCAGTCCCTCACCATGACCAGCGAGTACGGCGACTCCAATCTCCTTCAAGCCAGCGTGTCGGTAGAGTCGATCTAGTTCACTGGCCATATCGGGCGTGCCGTAGGCAACGTCCGGATCGGTGGTTGGCAACTTGCCGAGATTGCGCTGCCAGAGTTCGGCGCTGTGCACATGTACAACCGCGCCGATCGCGTCGCCCAGTGCGTAGATTGCCGCATGCGTCATGGCTTCCGATGAGGCCTGGACAGGTCCGCTGCACCTGACAATACTGTTGCGGATGTCGCAATCGGTAACCAACGAGTAATGTCGCTCATCGGTGGCCCGCAAATGTCCGGTTTGCGTACCACTGATCAGGAACAGGTCGCCTGAGCCACGACGTACACTTATATTGCCATAGCCGATGCCGATATCCTCGTACTGTCCAATCAGCCCAGCTTCGTACAATGGCTTGCGCCAGGTATCTAGTTCGCGTGCCGCCAATACGTGCGTGGCCGGCCCCGGCGTCCAGTGACTGTCGTACTTAATATAGCCTTCGTCAATTGTCAACCTAGTGCTCCTTTAACGTGATAGTTCGGTATGGCCGCTTACACTGCCCAGCATGCTGCCGATTATCCGGTGTTCGGCTCTTTTTTCAGCGCAGTTGGGTGTCCTTGCTGCCTCGCCGGTTATAACCACTTTGGATAGCCTGATTTTTATCCTGTGTTACCTGGCAGCTAATGCACAATCGCACACCAGGAATAGCTTGGCGGCGAGCTTCGAGAATGCTTGCGTCACATTCGGAACAGTTGCGCAAACTCTCGCCGCGTAGGAGTTGGCTACGGGCATGGCAAACAGCGTCCTCAATAGTCGCATCGATTTGGTCTTGTACTGCACCGTCTTTGGCGAATCCACCCGCCATATTATTAACCCCTGATCCTGTTTGCTTTTACGCTACTATTTTGGCAAAGCGGTTGAAATGGCATTACGCTCACGATTGTTGTTCCAAATACGAGAACGCATAATGACAGGTTCTAGGACAGAACGATATTTTGAGGACTACATCGTGGGTGCAAGACAAGAAATAGGGGCCGTCAGTCTCAGCGAGGCCGATATCATTGAATTTGCGTGTAAATATGACCCTCAGGACTTCCACATTGATCCTGAAAAAGCGGCAACCGGCTCTTACGGCAGCCTGATCGCCAGCGGTTGGCATACCGCAGCAACCGTTATGCGACTGCTAGTCGATCGTTTCCTTGACAGCGTTTCCAGTCTCGGTTCGCCGGGCGTTGACGAACTGCGTTGGCTGGCGCCGGTACGTCCAAATGACATATTGACGGTGTGTGCCACGGTGATCGACGCGCGGCGTTCAAAGAGTAGACCCGACCGTGGACTGGTGCACAGCAAGTCCGAGGTTTTTAACCAGGATGATGTTCTGGTCATGACCATGAAGAGCGTTAACTTCATTGCCTGTCGTGAACTCCAAAATCCCTGAATAAGCAATATATCGGTTTTAGTACGCCGATTGAGCAGACTGGCTTTAAGTATTGTAGGATGACCGGGCAAATGCGTACAGCCTAGGCTTTCTGGCAAATTGCTCAACCATTTCCGGTTTCTATTTTTGTGGAGATATTATGTTAACTATATCACGTAATATATTGTTTTTATTAATTATAGTATTCGCGATTATTGCACAGTCAACAGATAAAGAAAACCAGCCCGAAGCCGGTCTGAACGAATCGACACTCAAAGGCCTGGCCTGGCGTAGTATCGGACCAGCCCTCACTGCAGGGCGAATCGCAGATATCGCTGTAGACTCCAACAACCGCAGCATCTGGTATGTGGGTGCTGGTAGTGGCGGGGTCTGGAAGACTGAAAACCGTGGCACAACCTGGACACCGGTTTTTGATGCAGAGGGCTCCTATTCGATTGGCTGTATTACCATTGACCCCAACGATGCCAATACCGTGTGGGTCGGCACTGGTGAAAACGTTGGTGGACGCCACATTGGCTACGGCGACGGCATTTACAAGAGCCTGGACGGTGGCAAGTCGTGGGCCAACATGGGTCTAAAAGAAAGCCAGCACATCGGTATGATCGTGGTAGATCCACGAGATTCGAATGTAATTTATGTGGCTGCACAAGGGCCATTATGGTCGCCAGGCGGTGATCGCGGTCTCTACCAAAGCATCGATGGCGGAACAACCTGGCAGCTCATCCTGTCGGCTGGCAAGTATACCGGCGTCAATGAGGTACACCTGGATCCGCACAACCCGGACATCATTTATGCTACCACCCACCAACACTTTAGGAACGTGGCCGCGCTGATCAATGGCGGTCCCGAATCGGGGATTCATAAATCCACCGACGGTGGCCAAAGCTGGCGAGAACTGACCGAGGGTCTGCCTGCTGAAGACAAGGGCAAAATCGGCCTGGCCATCTCGCCACTGGACTCAAATGTAATCTATGCCACTATCGAACTGGCTCAGCGAACCGGTGGCTTCTGGCGTTCAGACAATGCCGGGGCAAGCTGGGAAAAGCGCAGTGATGAAATCTATAGCGGTACCGGCCCGCATTATTACCAGGAAATCTTCGCCAGCCCTCACGATCTGGATACGGTTTACCAGGTTGCACCAACACTGCACCGTACTGTGGACGGTGGCAAGACTATGGAACCAGTAAAAAATGACTCTGTACACGGTGATTACCACGCCGTTGTGTTTGACCCTGCCAACCCGGACTACCTGATGGTGGGCACCGATGGGGGTGTTTACGAGTCATTCGATGCGACCGCGAACTGGAAATTTTTCGCCAATATGCCGATCACCCAGTTCTACAAAGTCGCGGTCGATTATGACCTGCCCTTCTACAACATCTACGGCGGTACCCAGGACAACAACACCCAAGGTGGACCATCCCGAACCGACAATGTACATGGGATTCGCAACAATGACTGGTTCATTACGGTGTTTGCTGATGGCCACCAGCCTGCCGTGGATCCGACCAACCCGGACATCATTTATTCCGAGTGGCAACAGGGCAACCTGGTGCGCTTCGACCGCAAAACCGGCGAGATCATTTATATCCAGCCTCAACCCGCTGCCAACGAGGAGGCCGAACGCTTCAATTGGGATTCACCTATTCTGATCAGCCCACATGACCCTGCACGATTGTATTACGCCAGCCAAAGAGTCTGGCGCAGTGATAACCGGGGCGACAGCTGGCGCCCCATTAGTACAGACCTTAGCCATGCGCGCGACCGCATGCAGCTACCCATGATGGGCCGTGTCTGGAGCTATGACTCAGCCTGGGATCTGATGGCCATGTCGCAGTACGGCACCGTTACTTCTTTATCTGAATCACCACTTCTGGAAGGCCTGCTGTACGCGGGTACTGATGATGGCCGTATCCAGGTCAGTGAAGACGGCGGTAAAAACTGGCGCGCCACTGAGCGTCTGCCGGGGGTTCAGAAAGGTTTTTTTGTCAACGATATCAAGGCTGACCTGCATGCGGTAGATACGGTTTACGTGGTGGTAGATAACCACAAGTCCGGTGATTTCTCACCCTATATCCTTAAGAGCACGAATCGTGGTCGTAGCTGGCACAGTATCAGTGATGGCTTGCCGGCACGCCATATTGCCTGGCGCTTGGTACAGGATCACGTCAATCCCGAATTGTTATTTGCCGCGACCGAATTCGGCGTCTTTTTCACCGTAGGTGGCGGTAGCTGGACCCGGCTGGGTGGTGGTATATCTAATATTTCATTTCGTGATCTTGTCATACAAAAACGTGAAAACGATCTGGTAGGCGCCACTTTCGGCCGCAGCTTCTATGTGCTAGATGACTATACGCCGCTGCGTAGCCTGAGTGCCGGAAAACTCAAGTCCGATACCATGCTGTTCCCGGTTCGTGACGCACTCTGGTACCTGCAACGCATGCCAATGGGCGAATTTCGCACCGGCAGCAAAGCCTCTCAGGGTGATGACTATTTTATTGCCGAGAATCCCCCGTTCGGAGCAGTGATCACCTACTACCTGCCGGAATCTATCCTCACAGCCAAGGAACAACGCCGCAAAGAAGAACAGAAAATTGAGAAACAGAGTGGTGATACGCCCTACCCCGGCTGGCCTGCCCTGCGTGCTGAAAAAGCCGAAGAAGCTCCGGCGGTGGTTTTAACCATACGCGATAGTAATGGCGAAATAGTGCGCAAAATAGAGGGCCCGGCCAAGGCGGGTTTCCATCGCATCGCCTGGGATCTGCGTTTTGCACAATCCAACCCCTGGACGGACGAAAAACAGGACAACTACATCGTGTTTAAGGGCCCGTTGGCGGCACCGGGTGACTACACCGTCAATCTCGCAATCCGCAGCAAGGGAGTGCTTAAGGACAGCGGTCAGCAATCCGCATTCCAGGTAAAACTAATGCGGCAGAACTCCCTGGCAAGCGCGAGTCCGGATGCCGTGGTGGCTTTTGGAAGACGCCTAGATAATCTGATGCGTAAGAGCAGTGGGGCGGAATCTGCAATGGAGGCATTGCTGCTGGAACTGGGTGCCATCAAACAAACTCTGCTGCGCGCCAGTAGCGATCCTGGTCTGCGTGACGGAGCCCGTTCTTTGGAACTGGAAGTCATGGAATTGCAACTTCAATTGTCCGGAGATGAAGCCCGTGACCTGGCGGGTGCTGCAGGCCCGGTATCCGTACGACAACGCGTCGGTGTGGCACAACTTGGCACCTCATTCTCGAGCTATGGTGCAACACCTACGCATCAACGCAGCCTGAAAATCGGTGAGGCGCAATTCGCCGGCATCCAGAGTGCGCTGGAGAGGATATTCAACATCGACATGCCCGCACTGCGTAAAGCCTTGGATGACGCAGCCGTGCCGTGGACGCCCGGGCGTGGCGTACCTGGTGCCGAATAAAAATTAAAGGAGCGCTAAAATGCAATATAAGCTACTGATTTTAATATTGACTTTCCTATGCACTTCCATCGCCAGGGCCGAGGAAGATCCCTACTTATGGCTGGAAGCCGTGGATGATGACAAGGCCCTGGCCTGGGTCAGGGCAGAAAATGACTTAACCGCAAAACGACTGCAGTCTAGCCCATTATTGGAGGACCTTTACACCGAGGCCAAGGCCATTCTGAATTCATCTTCCCGGCTCCCGAGCGTCTATCAGGAAGAAAATTGGCTGTATAACCTCTGGCGGGATAAAACCAACCCAAGAGGTATTTTCAGACGTACGAGCCTGGCTGAGTTTGCGACCGATAATCCTGCCTGGGAAGTCGTCATCAATATCGATGCCCTGAGCAAACAGGAAGATAAGCAGTGGGTCTTCAAGGGTATGAACTGCTTACCGAGACAGCCTGAACATTGTCTGGTGCGTTTATCCCTGGGTGGTGGCGGTGGCGGTGGCGGTGGCGATGCCGAGGCCTATGTGCTCGAACCCCTGGCGCAACAAATGCTGGCAAGCGATGGCGCACTGCAAGCTCGCTTTGATAAGAAAATTGCCAGTGATGCGGAGTTTGCAGCCCGCCCCAAGCAGCGCATCATGTGGTTTTATCAACAAACGCCATTTTATGATCAGCAATACCTGCTCTATCCCATCGCCCGTGTACCTGTATCAAAACCCATAGGGGATATTGAATGAGTGCAACAACAATGCTTCCCGAAAGCTACAAAAATCTGCTTAAAGTCCCGCAAACACGTCTGTTGATCGACGGGAAATTTCAGGACAGCCA
>CAYZLS010000020.1:0-2712 GCA_964479355.1 uncultured Wenzhouxiangellaceae bacterium
CTGCAACGCAGTACTGGGACATCTGGGTACCTCCCTGCGGGCGAGCTGGGAAGCGGTCGTCCGTGGCGTCGCATCACTTGGCAAGGACTGGGCCATTACCTGCGTGCTGCAACACCGTGGTTAACCACTTCCCAGCTCGCTGAACTCGCAGTTATCACATTAAAGGAGTACTAGACCGTGATAAGAGTCATGTTGGTCGACGATCAGAATCTGGTGCGTAAAGGGGTGCGCAGCTTGTTGGAGCTGTCGGAAGCAATTGAAGTTGTTGCCGAAGCGCCTGACGGTTCCGAGGCCATCCGCAGTATTTCGGAAGTTGAACCGGATGTGGTTCTGCTGGACATGCGTATGCCGGGCTTGTCTGGGCTTGACGTATTACAGCAGTTGTCGAATGAGGGAAGTTTGCCGCCAACGATCATTCTTACGACTTTTGACGATGACGAGATGGTGCTGGCGGGGATTAAAGCCGGGGCTAAAGGATACCTGCTTAAAGATGTTAGTCTGGCAGAACTGGTCGGTGCGGTAAAGACAGTTGCTGAGGGTGGCTCAATGGTTAAACCTGCAGTGACCCAACGCTTGCTCAAGGGATTGGAAAATATCAAAACAGATTTTCCCAGTCTCGATCGACCCGACCCCTTAACTGAACGTGAGACCGAAATTCTGCGCCTGATGGCCGGTGGTTATAGTAATAAGGAAATTGCCAACACCTTGGTAGTAGCCGAGGGGACAGTGAAGAATCATGTCTCAAACATCCTCTCAAAAATGGGCGTGCGTGACCGCACGCGCGCGGTGCTCAAGGCATTTGAAATGGAGTTGTTGTAGGCCTGACAGCCGGCTCGTTCAGGACGCCTTGTCAAGGTGCTCGAACTGACGCTTCAAGTCTTCAGTCGGATTGGTCACAATACGTTCAAGTGTTTCCACCCGCGCCCGTAACTCGTTTTCCAGGGCATCCATTTTGGCGTTGATTTCTTGTAGTTTCTCGCCGGTTTTTTTGTTGTCACGCCGCTTGCCTTTATCATTAAAGATGCCGGCCACAATGCCGGCTACTGATATCAAGGCGATTGCTGTCCACATGCTCATCGTTCCTCCTCCTTTGACCTTGGTATTAATATAAGCCCTGATTCACACCCAAACCAGTGGAATAAGTCATAGCTTCCATTTATGTCCACCGGGAATTGGGTTACAGGGCCGGTTCACCAGGTCGGTCACTGCGGCGAATGCCTTCAGGTAGTGGATCATGGTCGGTTACTTCTGCAATGTCCTCGAAGTGCATACTCTCCATCAGGTAACACAGGCAGTCTTGCTGGATAACCCTGCGATCAAGGGTCAGCATGGATGGCATGATCTCTCGATTGGTTTCAAGCCGGCCCTAGTCAAACCTGAAATAAGAAGCAGTGATGTCGGCTCCATTTGTATCTGTTACCAGCAGGGGCGTGACAGCGGCAGCGTTGATGTTACCAAATGATACTCCGGCTGTTAACTCTTGAAAATTAAGCGAATCCAGGTTTTCCTTGAATGCAATTTCAGTTGGCACATTGCCAAAGCCGAACAGCACGTCATCCGGTACGCGCACTGTGGCCACCATATGAAACAGGTGCAGATCATTGGCAGCGAGTGGCGTTGCGGGGATTTAACTGAGGTGCATGCAGATTTCGAGGAAGCCAATGCTATGGTCGGTGTTATGCACGTGGCCGGTCTGGCCACACTCCAGGGTCAAAGATGGGCAGAATTCTGCAAAAGCACTGGATTGTGTACCTTCCGGCATGGTGAAATAGGCCACTTTTGACGAAAAATAAGAGGCCAGCTGCAAGAAGCGGGTTTGAACCCGATTGATGGCAGTATAATGCGGGTTCAGGCCGGTGTTGTTATGGATGTCGATGCTGGCGATCGGGTTGAGCGAATGTATCCGTTGAGTCACCTGCTGGAACAATTTGCCCAGCTCACTGTCAGCATACCTGCCACCTGGCCAGCGGCGGTTGTAGTCAAGCTGGTCCTCAAGGCGGCGCAGGCGGTGTTTTGCAGCGCGTGTGTTGCCAATAAAAATAGTTAATGAGCGGGGTAGTTGATCGAATTCATAATGGCTTTTCAAGAGCCGCCGGATAGCTTCCCAACCGGTGTCCTCATTGCCATGTTGCAGCACAGAAACAAATAGCGGTTGCGGGTTCATGCCTTCAAGATGTATCAGCATGGGACCGGTTAGTGAATGATGTAATGCGGTCGCATCTCGTTCGAGCAAGCCCACAGGTAAATGGTCATATTCGATCAGTTGCATAGGTCAGGGAATCTCTGTTACATCCTGTGATTAGGCGGGCAACGATACAGGCAATTTGGCAGTCATGAAACCGTGGGCTTGAAATTTTTTGCATAAGCCCGAAAATAGTCCCCTGGATAATAGGAAATATTAAAGGGCGTTCTCACACACTAGGCATCATAAAGAGCTATAACAGATGGATCAAAGCATGATTGAAGCGAAGTCATTGTGTAAATATTACGGTAAGTTTACCGCCGTGGATAATCTCAGTTTTTGTGTTGAAGCAGGTACGGTACTTGGTTTCCTGGGCCCCAATGGGGCAGGTAAATCCACTACCATGAAAATGCTGACTGGTTTTTTAACACCCTCTTCCGGCACTGCGCTGATTAACGGTGTTGATGTGGTGGAAGATTCAGTAACGGTACGCAAACAGATTGGCTACTTGCCGGAGGGTGCTCCGAGTT
>CAYZLS010000020.1:2722-12789 GCA_964479355.1 uncultured Wenzhouxiangellaceae bacterium
AAATGACGGTGGGGCAGTTTTTGACTTTCGTTGCCCACGCCAGACTGATAGAGAAATCCAGCGTGGCCAACAGTGTGAGTGGCGCCATCGAACGACTGAACCTGGCCGGGGTACAACACCAGGTTATCGATACCTTGTCAAAAGGTTTCAAGCGTCGTGTCGGTCTGGCTCAGGCCATCATTCACGATCCTCAAATCCTGATCCTGGACGAACCGACCGATGGGCTGGACCCTAACCAGAAACGTGAGGTTCGTCACCTGATCAAGGCCATGGCGCAGGATAAAATCATTATTATTTCCACCCATATTCTTGAAGAAGTTGAAGCCGTGTGTAACCGCGTGATGATTATTGCAAATGGCAAGTTGCTGGCCGACAACACACCACATGGTTTAATCGCCCGTTCGCGCTACCACAATTCTATTTCCATGGTGGTGGAGGCAGCAGAAAAAGTTGCCAGTATACTGAGCGAGCTACCCGAGGTTGCCAGAGCAGAACTGAGCGAGGGTGGCTTGACCCTGTTTCCCGCCGAGAAAAAGGGCTTATTTGAAGCGGTTACCGCTGCAATCAGAGAACACCAATGGCAGGTCTCTGCCTTGCGGCTGGAGGCGGGCCGGCTGGATGAAGTTTTTCGCAGCATCACCTGCGGGGGAGAAGCGACATGAACGGTGCTGTGAACGTCTTGCGCAGAGAGCTGGCCGGGTATTTTGCGACCCCGGTAGCGTATGTGTTTCTGATAATTTTCCTGGTAATGACCGGTATATTCACCTTCTATCTGGGAAATTTCTATACCCGTGGCTTTGCAGACCTGGATCCGTTTTTTCGCTTCCACCCCTGGCTTTACCTGTTCCTGGTGCCGGCCATTGCCATGCGTTTGTGGGCCGAGGAAAGGCGTGCAGGCACCATTGAACTGCTGTTTACCCTGCCGTTGACGACCGCAGACGCTGTGGTCGGGAAATTTATGGCAGCCTGGTTGTTTGTGGGCCTCGCACTAGTACTGACGGCACCGATGTGGATTACCGTGAATTACCTGGGCAGGCCTGACAACGGGGCGATTCTGGCAGCCTATATTGGCAGTTGGCTGATGGCAGGCGGTTTCTTGGCCATCGGCTCGTGTATGTCGGCACTCACACGTAATCAGGTAGTGGCTTTTATCCTCAGTGTGGTGGTGTGTTTTCTGTTTCTGTTGAGCGGATTGCCGATGGTGATGAACCTGTTCAACGCCTGGGCGCCGCAAATTGTGCTTGATGGTATCGCCAGTCTCAGTTTCCTGAAACACTTTATGGATATTTCAAAGGGTGTTATCGATGCGCGAGACCTGGTTTATTTTGCGCTGGTGATTGGATTCTGGTTGATGGCTAATGTGGTAATACTGGAAATGAAGAAGGCTGACTGATGGAACCAAAAAATCGTTCAATAATTTCAATCACCACACTGGCACTGCTAGGTGTCCTGTTTGTGACCCTGACCTTGCTCGCTTCAGTGTTGTTGAAAGGACTACGCATTGACCTGACCGAAAATGGCTTATATACGCTCAGTGCCGGTACGCGCAATATCCTGGCCAGTATGGATGAGCCAGTTAATTTGCAGCTTTTTTTTTCCGCAGGTGTCAGCCGTTCCTTACCACAGTTTCGCAGCTATGCGGGCTGGGCCACTGAAATGCTGCAGGAGTTTGCAGACCTTAGCGGTGGCAAATTAACGCTTCAACACATCAACCCCGAGCCATTTTCCGTGCAGGAAGATCAGGCGACCCAATACGGGCTGCAAGGTGTGCCGGTGGGCAGCGCAGGCGAAACACTTTACTTCGGGCTGGTAGGTACCAACTCGCTCGATGGTATGCAGGCTATGCCATTTTTGCAGCCGGATAAAGAAAAATTTCTCGAATATGATCTGGCCAAAATGGTTTCGTCATTGTCGCACCCTGAGCACCTCCGGGTTGGTCTGATTGCTGGTCTTGAGGTCACCCCAGGCTATGATCAGGCGACCCAGAGGATGCGCGATGGCTGGGTTATTTATCAACAGCTTGGTCAGTTATTTGACCTGCAGGACATCGCACTGGATAGTGCTACCCTACCGGCTGGCTTGGATTTGCTGGTACTGATCCATCCCAGAGATATTTCTGCTGATCTGTTGTACCTGATCGATCAGTTTGTATTGGCTGGTGGACGCCTGCTGGCATTCATGGATCCGTTGGCAGAGGCCGATTTGGGCGGTGACCCCAATGATCCCATGGCCAGGGCAAACGCTGGTGGCAGCTCGAGCCTGGGCGTATTACTTGAGGCTTGGGGGGTTGGATTTGATAGCAACCGCATCATTGGTGACCGCGCCTACGCCTTACAGGTTAGTACCGGGCCGGGACAACCGCCCGTGCGTCATCTCGGAATCCTGGCAGTGCAGGCCGGCGGCATGAATTCTACCGATGTTGCCAGTGCGGATCTCGAAGCAGTGAATTTCTCCTCCAGCGGTTGGCTCACAGCACTCGAAAATGCAGAGACTGATTTTGAGTGGTTGGTGCAAAGCAGCGATGCCGCAGCGCCCATCGATGCTGCGCGTCTGAGATTCCTAGCTAACCCGCAGGATCTTGGCAAGGATTTCCTGCCTACAGGTGACCGTTATACCTTGGTGGCGCGCATCACCGGGCAGACTAAACCTGCCTTTGCTGAGCCGCCCGCAGGAGTGTCGGTGGAGCCCCACCGTACTATCTCAGCCGGGCAGGGGATTAACGTGGTGTTATTTGCTGATACCGATGTGCTGACCAACCGCTTATGGGTGCGTAAACAAAATTTCCTGGGTCAGACGATCGTTAATTCTTTTGCCGATAACGGTACCTTGGTGGCAAATATTGCGGACCAGTTGCTGGGCAGTTCAGATCTGATCGGAATCCGTACCCGGGCCAGCACCAACCGGCCATTTGAGCGTGTGGATGCCCTCAAGTTAAGCGTAGAGGCTAGGTTCCGCGCCACTGAAGAACGTCTGCAGCTTGAGTTGGAAGAAACCGAGCGCATCCTGAGTGAAATACAAAAGTCGAGACAGGACAGTGAATTGGCAGTGTTGAATACCGCGCAACAGGATGAACTGCAACGCTTCACCGAGCGCAAACTGCAGATTCGCAGTGAATTGCGTCAGGTAAAGCATGATCTTTCCAGAGACATTGAAGCCCTAGGCATGTGGCTTAAATTCATCAATATCGTATTGATGCCGGTATTGATTGTTATTGCCGCGCTTCTATACAGGCAGCGAGCACGCAAACGGCGCGAGCGAGGCGCATGATGAAAAATAAATTTCTTTATCTGGTCGCATTGACACTACTTGCTGTATTGACCGTAGTGCTGGTTACACGCACTGACCTGTCAAAACAAAGTGGTCCCAATGAGTCGTTGTTGTCTGCCGTCGCTACTCAAATCAATAGCGTAGAGCAGGTTGAAATAATTACCGGGGGCAACCTGACCATTGCCACGCTGGTAAAATCTGGTGCCGGCTGGCAGCTTGAGCAATTGGGCGGGTACCGGGCGAACTGGCCAGCCTTGCAAGCACTACTGGCAGACCTGGCACAGGCCCGGATTATCGAGCCCAAAACCGATAAGCCCGAATATTATGTGCGGCTTGGAGTTGAAGATATTACAACTGAAGATGCTACGGGCGTGATGGTCAATCTCAGCATCGGCGCCGCTACCACAGGCATCGTGATTGGCAAGCAGGCTCAGGGTCGGCAAGGTCGTTATGTCCGTTTGCAGAACGCAGCAGCCAGTGTATTGGTGGACCAGAAGCTTGAGGTATCGACTCGGCTGCTGGATTGGGCAGATGCTTCGATCATTGATGTCGGCTCTGACGAAGTGGCTGAAGTCGAGATCATTCACCCAGCGGGTGAAAGTGTTCTGGTGACCCGGGTCTCAGCAGATCAGACTGATTTTAATCTGGTGGGTTTGCCACCAGGCAGGGAGATTAATAGTAGCTGGGCAGTCAACTCGCTGGGTTCGGTTTTTACTTCGCTGAAGATGGAGTCAGTGCGCCCCGAAGGTGATGTGGACTGGGGTGAAGCGGTCAGAATGCGTCTGCTGATGTTTTCCGGGGTGGAAATTATGGCCGACATGGTTACCGAGGGTGAAATTTACCTCGTCAGGTTACGCGCCAGCCATCCAGCGAGTAATGTCGTTATTGCAGCACAGGCCGACACCACCACCAGCGACCTGGAGCAAAAGGCGGCACTGGAATTGGCAGCCACCGTCAGCAATATTAATGAGCGGCTTGGTGGTTGGGCCTATGGTATTGCCAGGTACAAGCACGAAGCGCTGGTGAAGAAGCCCGAAGACCTGTTGAAGCCACTCGAATCATCGTGAGCCAGCGTCGACAAAGCAGGCTGCGTTACAACCGCAGGGAAGCAGTTGATTTTCTTAGCTCAAATTGCTCGCAAATGGCTGCGCTGATCAAAACCAAAGGCGCTTTTCGGATGGAGGTTGGGAATCATCAGGATCTGTTTACTTCACTGGCTCGCTCCATTACCTACCAGCAGCTCTCTGGTAAGGCTGCAGCGACTATTTATGCACGTTTTGAAGCCTTGTTCGATCAGGGTATTCCGGTCGCTGCTGCGGCTGTAGAGTTGCCACTAAAATCCTTGCGCTCGGTAGGGATGTCCAATAACAAGGCTTTGTCGATACTCGATCTGGCTAAACACACCTGTTGCGGAGCATTGCCCGGGGCTAGGAAAATGGCCGCTATGGATGATGCCGCAGTTATCGAGAGTCTATGCCGGGTGCGGGGGATTGGTCCCTGGACCGTCCAGATGCACCTAATTTTTTCGATGGGCCGGCCCGATGTGATGCCGGCAACTGATCTAGGCATTCAAAAGGGTGTGCAGATCATCTATGCTTTACCTGAATTACCAAAACCGGATGGAGCCCTTGCTGCAACCCAACATCTTTCACCCTACCGTTCCGTGGCCGCCTGGTATTTGTGGCGGGCAGTCGATGATTGAATTGATACAGGACGTTCAGGTGTATAACTCACGGTGGAGTTTACGCTGATGAATCTGCTGGAATATTTTATTCTCCAGCATATGCAGGTATCACTGCTACAGGGGGAATTATTGCATTTGTCATCTACCGGTGCCATGCAGGATGCCAAGGTCGAAATGAACCTGACACCAAGGCTGATGGAGATAGACGCGGTTGAAAAGCTGCCCTCGTACCAGGTGAGTGCCCGTTTGGTATGTGTCGGTGGCTCCGGTGAGGAATCCGGACCATCATTTAACGCCAAGGTAGGTATCGAGACCGTCTACCAGCAAACTTCCGGCGAGTCGATTGATATTGCGGAGTTCACCAATCACCACGCCAGTCTGGCAAGGCAGATCTACCCGTTACTGGCACAGGAGTTACGTGGAGTACTGACTCGCATGGGCTTATCGAATATTCAATTGCCTTTTGATTTGAATCCTACTACCGGTAATATCAGCATATCCGCCATTGAGGTGTCTGATCGGGTTCATTGACGCTGGATTGTAATTATCGCGTTATCATTCTCCTTGCACTTTCCAGCAGCTTGTCAGTTTCAGGTCGCGGTGGCAACAGCATGCCGCGTTGCACACCGGGGCGCCTGGAGGTGGTCTCTAGCCAGCGCTGCAGGTTTGGAAAGACGTCAACCGCAACCCCCGACCACTCATGAATGGCTACCCAGGGGTAATTTGCCATATCCGCAATACTGTAATCCCCTGCAATATACTCGTGGGCGCACAATTGTTGGTCCAATACGCCGAACAAGCGTTTGACCTCATTGTGATAACGGCTGATTGCAACCGGAATCTCTGGTTCAAGATAACGATAAAAGACATTGGCCTGCCCCATCATTGGCCCAATTCCACCCATCTGAAACATCAGCCACTGCAATATGTGGGATCGTGATGCCTTATCGGTGCCGAGAAACTGTCCGCTTTTTTCGGCCAGGTGGATCAGGATTGCGCCAGATTCAAATACTGCGAATCCATCGTTGTCGTAATCGACGATACTCGGGATTTTACCGTTTGGATTGATTTTTAAATACTCGGGATCGTGTTGCTCATTTGTGCTGAGATCAACCGGGATCAAGCGGTATTCCAGCCCCATTTCTTCCACTGCGATGCTGATTTTGTAGCCGTTGGGGGTTGGGGCGGTGTAGAGATCCAGCATGTTTCTTGCTCCTGAAATTATGTTTAATACAGGCGCCAGTGCCAAGGTTCATAGCATAACCCATGGCGGTTGTTTCTGGGATAGGAAAGCCTGAATCCAAACCGATCGGCTGAGTTCGTTAGCCATTGGAAAGCCGGGCTCTTTTCAAAGGCTGTTTGTAATGGCTCAAAACCTGGCATGGTGAGATCCAGCGCGCGTCCACTATGGTGCTCGCTGTAGCCGGGTGCGGCTGAGACTTTAAGCACCTGTTCCATGCTTTGCCCTTTGCCCAGCTTGGTTCTGATGATATCGGCCTGGTATTTTACCGAGCGCAATGCCGATACGGCTTGTAACTCGATGCCATCGCCTGTTGCTGCGGCTTGCATTTTGACCCAGGCACGGGCTGCGGGAGCGGCCAGGTATTGTGGGCGCGAAAAAATATCAGTGCCGATAGCCATGGGCTGTTTACATTCCAGTTGTAGTTGCAGTTGATAGCGACAACCATAGTCTGCAGGAATGCCCAATTGTTGGTGTAGTGCCACAATTTCATGGCCAAAACGGGTTTGTCGGCGCGAGAAATACCGCCGCATGGAAAATTCCATTAATCCGGTGTGCGGATTCGGCTTATCGGCGGAATCTTTGTGGGCTTGGTAACCACAGGCTAGGTAAAAATCGATCGCAGATTGTGTCGCACTGGCTCGTAGATGCAAGAGGCCAAATTGTACCGCCAGTTTTTCAACAGCTGTGAGCATCTTCCGCCCCAGCCCACGCCCCTGATAATTGGGTGCAATGAATAAACCGACGATTTCTCTTTGCTCAAGATGCAAGCCGGCGCAGGCCAGCAAGTCACCTGCAGAATCGGCGACCAGTATGCAGGCAGCTTCAACCCGATTGGCCAATGGCCTGGCAGGTGTCAATTTGGCCCAGGTCTGCAGTTCATCACTGGAGTAATAGCCCGGCGGAATCGCCAGGATAGAGGCCCGGCGCAGCGAGCAGATTGCTTCAATATCAGCTTGCTTGGCGCGTCGGATTCTGATTCTTGCACTCACATTACAGACTTAAATCGCTGGTCCGGTATAGAAAATACCCTTGAGCAGGAAGAAAAACAAAATCGCGAGTATGCCGCCGGCTGGTAAGGTTACAACCCAGGACAGCATGATATTACGCACAACACGCAGGTTTAGTGCTCCGATACCGCGGGCAATGCCAACTCCCAGTATCGCACCCACCAGGGCATGGGTGGTGGATATGGGCAGGCCGGTTCCCGATGCGATCACCACAGTCGATGCAGCAGCCAGTTCAGCAGCAAAACCACGTGATGGTGTGAGCTCGGTAATATTCCGGCCCACGGTACGAATGACACGCCAACCGTAGGTCGCCAGGCCCAGCACAATACCAATACCGCCGAGTAGCAGGATCCAGGTGGCAAGCGCCGATTGTTGGGCTACGACTCCGGTCTTGACGATGCTGACAATGGCCGCGACTGGGCCGATGGCATTGGCTACATCGTTGGAACCATGCGCAAAGGCCATGCTACAGGCGGTGAAAACCATCAGCACACCGAATATTTTTTCTACGTTGGCAAAGCGGAATTCTATGTCCATATGTGGCTCGATCCTTATCCTCTTGATGGCGGTAATTCCAATCGACATGGTGACGATGCCGCTGGCAAGGGCAATCATCACAGATTCGCCGACAGAAAAATCAAGACCGATGTGTTTCAGGCCTTTTACCAAGGTGACCAACGCTAGGATAAAGCCCACCGCGAAGATATAAAAAGGCACATATTTGCGTGCGTTAACCAGTGGGTCATCAGTGCTCAGGATCAGCTTTTGCACACTCATGAAAATAAAAAATGCCAAAAAACCTGAGAGCATGGGTGAAACGACCCAGGACGCAGTGATCGCGCCGACTTTAGCCCAATGGACTGATTCCACACCGATACCCACCACGGTAAAACCAACGATAGAGCCCACAATGGAATGCGTGGTTGAGACCGGCCAGCCTTTCCGCGAGGCGATTAACAGCCACGCGGCAGCAGCGAGTAATGCAGCCAGCATTCCGAAAATCAACAGTTCAGGATTGTCCACCACCTGGCTGGCGTCGATGATGCCCTTGCGAATGGTTGAGGTCACCTGACCACCGGCGAGGAAAGCGCCGGCAAACTCAAATACCGCCGCCACCAGGATGGCTTGCTTGATCGTCAGTGCTTTTGAGCCCACCGAGGTGGCCATCGCATTGGCAACATCATTGGCACCAATGCCCCAGGCCATAAACAGCCCGAAGACAGCCGCCAGTCCCAGGTACCAGAGTGAAAATTCCATTGCTAACTCCCCCTAACGCGCCAGCATTAGTTGCAAGCGACTACCCACCCGCTGTGCCCGGTCGGCAATGCCGCCGGTTTCTTCAATGATCTTATAAATAAACATGACGTTTACCGGATGCAAATCTTCTTCCAGTTTGAACAGTTCACCGCGCAGTACCACCTGTTGCTCGTCGGTATCCTGCTCGATCACATCAAGGTTACACAGCCCCCCCCCTACGCGTTCCCGCTCGACCTTGCCAAAACCGGTTTCAATCAGTTCATCAAGTTCCCGGATTACGAGGCGCGCCTGGACACACGCATCAATGCAACGATTGACCAGCGCCAGGTAGGCTTCAGACATTGAAGGTGGTATTTGCATGTTGCGGCCAACAATCAGACCGGCGACGTCCCTCGCACCTCCGGCCACCATATCCTGCATGGTGAGCACCTCGAGTACGTCACGGCGGTCGATGGGCATGAACAGACTGCTGGGCAGGTGTAGGCGCAATTCCTTTTTCAGGACATCGGCCTCGTGTTCCATGTCGATGATGTTCTGGTGATGAACGGCACGGCCTTGCTGGTCACCCTCGAGCACGGCGCAGGTGAATGGGATCAGTTCCCTGACACAGGAAACCACTTTTTCCATGTGCTCCTGCAAAGGTTTGACGGGTGATGACCCAAAGATGCCGCTGAGGTAACTACCTGACATATTCCACTCCAAAAAAAGCCCTGTTTGGCGTGACGCTATTGACCGATTATTACGGGTGCGATTGTACAGGAATCACAGCATTTGTTTGCAACAAAATTTCAGACAGATGGATAAACGGTGTGCTTGAATATTAAGATTTAAAACGGGCCGGCGAGATGGCTCACCGACCCAGCGCGATAGACTTAACGCAGGATTTTCAGGCTTAGCTGTTACGCCTTTTGTGTTTGCGCATTTCACTTCGATGCTGCTGGCGTTGCTCAGCCATGGAACGCAGTTGCCCGCGCTGTTCATCGCTCAGCATGCTAAAAATATTTGCGAACGTGCGGCTGGTGATGACAACCCGCTCAGCAGCAAGCTCACCTTCTTTATCAGCTAGTACTGCCACGGCATTTTCATCGTAAGTATCGGCCGTGATAAGTTTTCTTAGTTGTTCGTGTCGGGCTCTGGTTGTTTGCATAACCGGTCGTGCATCTGCCTTCATGTCCCGAAGCGCCGTATGGATGTTTTCCTTTTGGGCTTCATCCAAGTCCAGTTGATGTAAGGCACGTATCAGCTGTTCAACTGCCGGCATCCCCTGCATTCCGCGCGCATGGTGTGCTCCAGGTCCTCCCGGACCGTCATGGCTGTCATGTGCAATTGCGGTGGTTGTGGCTGCCAATAAAATGGTTGCGAATATCAGGTAGCTTAACTTATTCATAGCTTGATCCTCGTGGTTAGATTTGCTTGCAGTCTATCAGACAACAATTGGATGTCTGCTTGTATTGTTTTTATGTAAATATTGGTAAAGTCGCGCCTTTGACCTCATTGCTGGTTAGAATCAGGGCTCAAAGTCATTCGGAATGCTTATGCCACAGACCATACTCATCGCAGATGACGACATTGAGTTGTGTGAATTGTTGCAGGAATATCTCGGCCAGGA
>CAYZLS010000021.1:0-2463 GCA_964479355.1 uncultured Wenzhouxiangellaceae bacterium
TTGTCGCTGGCATCCCACACCCATATATCGCCATTTTCATTGCGCAGGAAATAGCCGTCTTCACCCACTAGGTACGGGGCGTTGGTGTCCTTTTTCAGGAAGACATAATCGCACAGACCCTCGCCAACCATCACGTGACACAGGCTCAGGGCGAACTGGCGATCAGTAGCCGGCTTGATGGGCACCCACTCCTCGGATTTTGCCGCTGAGGTCGACATCCGGGGTTCCACGGTCACCACTCTCATGTTTCTTTCCACCCGGGCATTGGCCACGTGGTAGGAGGCGCCGGCGGCATGCAGGTGGGAGGAGAAGCCGTCGCCGGTGCCGCAGTTGATCCAGTAATTGCAGTGATCGACGTCGTTGATGGACGCGAACGCCGCATGGATGTAACCATTGGCTGGATGATAAGCCCCGCCGCACATGGTGCCGGCAGATTGGAAACAATTGAAGTTTCCGAACGACAGCGGCCAGATCCAGATGTTGAATTTCTGGAAGTCTTCGATCGAAGGCAGAATCCTGCGTGGATCCTCCTGCAGTGATTTGCCGATTTCCTCAGCGCAGATATCAAATGCCTCGTCCCAACTGATGGGCTCCCACTTGGGATCGACCCCCAGGCCTTTCTCCGGATTGGTGCGTCGCAACGGTTGCTTGAAGCGTTGGGGATCATAGTGGCGCAGGATGGCCGAGTTACCCTTGGGGCAGAGCTTGCCCATGTTTGAAGGATTGGTCGGATCGCCTTCAATCTTGTTGATGATCCCGTCATCGGTTACATGGATGAGGTTGGTGCAGGAATGCAGGCACATCTTGCAGGTGGATTTCACCCAACGCCCACGTTTCAGGGAGTTTTGGTTAATCTGGACTTGACTACTCACTATTATCTCCTCGCGGTTCTTCCAAAGTTTAAGGGCATTCACGCCCATACCTGAATTCCGGCTACCGGTGCAGCTCCTTTTTGCTAGCCAGACATTCGTTTAACGTTACGCCAAATCAACCCCTTTGCGCAAGCCTGAAAAGCGCCGGACGTCGTCCCACTGCCTGCAATCAATTATTTCATCAATCCCTGCTGGCCACGGACTTGACGACAGCCCGGAATTCGTCGTCACTGAGTAGCCTCTGTGCCGCGGTGGCGCGTGACTTGACCTCGGACAATACCGCGGCGTAGTCATCCTTCGCCAGATTCAAACCCAGTTCCTGCGCTTTGATCTCGATGCTGGCCAAACCGCTCTTTTTTCCCAGCACGATCTTGCGTTCCGCGTTCACGATTGCGGCGGAATAGGGTTCGATGGCCTGCGGAGTGTGAAACTGGTTGGCGACGGCGCCGCTTTCGCGCACAAACAGGTTTTCCCCAACCACCGGTTTCCAGCCGTCCACCTGGTAGCCCCCCGCCTGTTTGACTATCCTGGACACCTGTCGTGCTTTGCCCAAATCCAGTTCCACCGGCACGTTGTAGAGACACTGAAGGGCCAGAGCCGCCTCACAGATATCCACGTTTCCGGCCCGCTCTCCCATGCCGTTGATGGTGCCCTGAATCCAGCTGGCGCCGCCGCGAACCGCGGCAATAGCGGATGCGGTAGCCAGGTCGAAGTCGTTGTGGCCGTGCCAGTGAATCGGGATATCCGGTCCCACGTGGCGAGCGATATCGCGGATCAGGTGCTCTACTGCCTCGGGAGCGCAGGCGCCGATCGTATCCACTACCGAAATCTCCTCGGCACCCGCCTCGATAGCCGAAGAATAGGCATCCTTCAGAAAATTCATGTCAGAGCGGGTCGCATCCACGGCGAAAAAATTAACCCGCATGCCGTGATCCCTTGCGTGCCTGATCGCATTGGTCATGCGCTCCATCACCTTTTCCCGGTCAAAGCCATAGGCCTTCATCTTGACTTCGCTGGTGGAGATTTCGAGCAGGACCTGGCGGGTTCCCAACTCGACATGGGCGTCGAGATCGCCGATCACGCAACGGGCGAAACCCCAGATCTCCGATGAAAGTCCCGCATTCAGGATACGCCTGACCGCCTCGGTGTCTTCGGCTGAGACACGTGGAAAACCTGATTCAATACGGCCTACACCCAACTCCGCCAACTGGCAGGCGATTTCGTATTTCTCCTCGGCGGTGAATACTACTCCGATGGCCTGCTCGCCATCACGCAAAGTAGTGTCATAGAACCGGATCGTTCTGCTGCGATCGAAGCCGTCCTGAACTTCGTCAGCCTGATTCAATTCACTGATCCATATTCTGTCCTGGGGTATTGAAGAACTCATCGCTTTTTTACCTTGTCAATATCAATTAATAACTGGATTGTCCTGGAACCAGGTATAGATTTCTTCTGCGGTGGTGAACCACACATCTTTTTGCCTGAACATGTGATCGTATGCTGCTTCGAAATACCCAATCCGGTGTGGGGCGCCCATGATGTACGGATGGACACTCATGGACATGACCCGCGGTTGTGTGGCTCCTTCTGC
>CAYZLS010000021.1:2473-12650 GCA_964479355.1 uncultured Wenzhouxiangellaceae bacterium
AACAACACGGTCGAGCCACACTCGGGATTCATGCTGGTGCACGATCATCATCGGCAAATCGCTCAGCTCCATGGTGTACGGTATCGCCACGACAGGGTGACTCCTGGTGCGCATTTCGACCGGTTGTTCATCCATGGGCCAGTCACAGACGAATTTGAATCCCGCTTCGGCCAGGTAATCGAGGCTGTCGAGTGTCTCGTGCAGGCCCGGGCCGAGCCAGCCCTGCGGCGCCCTGCCGGTGTAATTTTTCAGTACATCGAAGGACCTTTGGATAAACCCGCGTTGATCTTTGACGGAGTGTAAAGTCGCCTGCGCATATCCGTGCCCCATGAACCCCCAACCGGCCTCGCGCATGGCACGGGCCACGGGCTCATCCGCCTCCTCGCATACACGGGCGTTGATTGCGGTGCTGGCTTTCAGCTTGCGCGCCGACAAGGCGTCCATCAGCCGCCAGATGCCCACCCGCATGCCATACTCGTGCCACGCCCAGTTGGGGACATTGGGGATGGTGACGACTCCGGCAGGTGAGGTGACATACTCGCGGGCGACCGGCTTCTCGATGTCCCACTCTTCCACGTTTACTACGGTGTACACCGCCACACGCGCGCCGCCGGGTAGTTTCCAGGGCTTGCGTTGCACGATGGCTGAATATTCGAAACGTTCTTCGGGTCGCATTGGATTGTGCCTATTCCTCTCGTCGTTAAATTAAAGTAGCCAAAGCAAAATTCAGATCATGGCAGAATCCACACGGGAAGCCACTTCCGGTTCGTTCCATACACCGATTTCCGAGTCATGCCCGGTACCAACCGGCTGGTACAAGGTGGTTCGCTGCTGCGCCGTTCTGCCGATGGATCCGATCAGGGCTTCCATATCGGCAAGCAGTAACTCCTGACCGTGGGCCGCGCCGGCGGTCCGGTTGATGCTTTCGTTCATTAGCGTGCCACCCAGGTCGTTAGTGGCAGACATCGCGGAACAAACGGGCCAGCGGGATGAACACTTTCGGTGAATAGGTGATCAGGGTAGGATGCCCCTGGTCCCGGACAGTTACCGCAGCCCCGGCGAGCAACTTCAGGTCGTCACAAGTGGCCAGCAACAGCGACTCCGCCGCATCCGGGCGACCGCCCCGGATCGCCGTGGTAATGACTTCTCCGACTCTACCCATACCGATTCAACGCGCCATCTTCACTCGACCACACCGCAGAGGCTCATCATTGCCTGGATATACACTTTGACGATGTCCAGCATGTCACCGATGTGCACGTGCTCGCCCTGGTGGGTGGAGAAACCGCCGCCGCCGCTGCGAATGCGGCCGGCTGAGCCGTAGTTGACGGTCGCGATACCGTAGCGGTTCATGTGCGCGGCGTCGCTGTACCAGGTCTCCACCCCCATTTTGGGCGGCTCGCCCAGTTGTTGGCTGTGGGCGTCGATAATGGTCTGCACCAATTCGTGATCGTCCGGTATGGAGGTGCCGGGTGCGGAGACGAAAATTTCCACCTTGGTGCCTTCGAGCTGTGGATTGTCGCGCACCACCGTTTCGATCACTTGGCGAACCTCGGCATATGCGTCCTTGGGCAAGGCGTCAGGCAGGGTACGAACGTCCATGTAAATGGAGCAGCCGTCCGGTGTACGGGCGCCACGCCAGGGCCACCCGCCTTCGATGGCGGACACGTTCACGGTGGGCCTGAAGTCTCCAAGCTGATTGCGTCCCACATAGTCCGGAATCCACTCGTGAATGGCGTCCAGAATAACCCGGCTCTTATTGATGGCGTTTTTTTCCACATCAGACCACGCCGTATGAATCAGGTGGCCCGGCACGGTAATCTTGATCCACGTCGTGCCGCAATGACGCGGAATCAGCATCATGTTGGTGGGCTCGCCGAGGACACAGAAATCAGCCACGGCGCCATGGGTGATCGCAAACTTGGTACCGACCCCGTAGCCTTGGTACTGGCGGCCTTCGAAGTCGTTGACCGGTGCCTTTTCGATCTCACCGGCAACCGCGGCGATCACCACGTCTCCCCCCAGCCTAATGCCGGCCTTTTTGATGGCTTCCACCGCGGTTACGTATGTGGCCATGGCGCTTTTCATGTTGAAGGTGCCCATACCGTAGATCCATTCGTCATCAATCAGGGTGCCTTTACACTCGTAACCAATGCCGCGATGGGCCTGCTCGGGGCCGAAAGAGGTGTCCAGGTGGCCGTTGAACATCAGCGACTTGCCACCGCCATGACCTTGCAAGCGGCCGACGGTGTTGTAGCGATCGTCACCAATGGGCTGCAGAACGGTGTCGAAGTCGACTCCCTTCAGCACTTCGTAAACGGCGCGGGCCATGTCCCCTTCGTAACCGGTGGGGCTGGGGATATCGGTCAGATCGATCACCAACTGTACCAACCGGTCGCGGTCAATTTCCTCGACCGCCCTTGCAACGACGCCTGGATCAATTTTACTAGCCATAATCAGAGTTCTCTTGTGTGTCCGGGGATCATTCCACGATAAAGGTAGTTAGGGTGCCCAGCTTTTCGACCCGGGCGTCGATGCGATCGCCGGGCTTGAGATAAACCGGATCGGGCATGCCGGCTATCACACCGGGCGGGCTGCCCGTGGTGATGATGTCGCCCGGCTGTAGGGTCGTGTTGGACCACCAGGAAACCAGTTCGGCCACTTTATAGACCATGTTGGCGGTGCTGGAGTTCTGGCGCTCTTCGCCGTTGAGAGTGAGCACCATTTTCAAGTCATTGAGCTCGCCCACCTCGTCTATGGTTACCAGCCAGGGGCCGAAAGGACAGGAGCCGTTGAAACTCTTGCCCAGTAGGATGACTTTATTGGAATGCTCCCTAGACTGAATATCGCGCGCCGACAGGTCGTTGAAAATGGTCAGCCCGGCAACATAGTCCAGCGTGTCTTCCTTGCTGACCCGAAACGCCTCCTTGCCAATGATGATACCCACCTCGATCTCGTAGTCGAGTTGCTTGGTGAAATGGGGTACTTTCACTCCGGCGCCGCTCGGCACGACTGAAGAGGGCGCCTCCAGGAAACCGGTGGGGTGCTCGAAGTGGAAGTCGCCCCAGTTGTGGGACTGCCATTCCGGTGCACTCCAGGTCGCCAGCTCGGAGAGATGGGCGGAAAAATTACAGGAGGTGTGCATGATCTTGCCCGGCTTGGGCACGGGCGCCAACAGCTCCACCTGGTCCTCGTGGTACAGGTTTTCATGCCTAGGTGCGCCATCGGTAGACAGCGCCCGGGCGCTCTCCATAGCGGCCTCGCCCTGTTCCAGAAACCCGATCATGGTGGCGGGCAGTTCGCCGCCGCTGGCTGTGTGCAGATCGAGATAAGCTTCCCCGATCACAGCGCCCACTGTTACTGCACCGCTCGCCTTGATTCGCAGACTCACCAGTTTCATCGCTACATCTCTTCGTAGGTCAGGCTAGGACGGGGCCGGGCTTGAGATTCGGTACCACGTGCTCACCCATTAAGCGGATGACTTCGAGATTATACTCTTCAGACTCACCGACCACTTCCAGCAACGGCAGGTTAAGGCCTGCGTCCACCAGGTCTTGGGTAATTTCCAGACAATCATCGGGGGTGCCGGAGATGACGGTAAACCGGCGCATCATCTCGTCCGTGACCAGGTGCGTAACGTTGTTGTCGGTACCGTCGGCGATGGCTTTGCGGAATGGCTCCCAGGACTCATCGGGCAGCCCGGATCCGGCCAGGATGACATCGTTCTTGATATTACGGATCTTGTTGACGATATATGTGCCGGTGTAGCTGCGGGTTGCATCGCGTGCCTTGTCGCCACCCATTGAGCAGGAGCACAGAATGACGCCACCCACCGGAAAATCGCAGGGCAGGGTGCGGCCCTTGGTTTTGGCGCCCTTCTTCATGTTATCGAGAGCATAACGCACGAATGCCGGAGAGGTCAGGCCGGCCAGCAGCATGCCGTCGCTTTCCTTGCCCGCGAGCTTTTGCATCCAGGGGCCGGTGGCGCCCACATAGATGGGGATTTCGGTGCGTAGTCCGTCGCCCGCGCGGTCGTAGGCCGGTATGGAGGACTTGAAAAATTTACCCTCGTAATCGTACTGCTCGCCTTTCCAGACCCTGCGCATGATTTCCATGGACTCACGGTGCACCGGTACTGGTTTCATTTCATTAATATCGTATTCCAGGTACTCGATACCCACCTTGCCGACGCCGATGCCCATAATAAAGCGTCCGCCGGAAAGCTCGTCTAGGGCGCCCGCCTCAGAGGCCTGAATGGTCGGGTGGCGCAGGTAAGGCGAGGTGATGCCCAGGCCGACCGGAATGTTTTTCGTGGCCATCGCCACCGCCGCTAAGGTGGTGAAGCAACCCCGCGATTCCAGACCATACTGCCGGAACCAGTGATAGGCCTCTGCGATCCAGAAACCACCGTTCATATTTGAGGCCTCGGTTTGCTTGGCATAGGCCTGCATTGCGGACAGTGGCTCGTAAGACTTGAAAATGACACCAACTTTCGGGCTGACAGATGTACTCATGAGTGGCTCCTGTGTGCGGAATGAATGACGACCTAGCGCCCGATACTGCAGCGTTGATTCTGAAACCTATGAAAGATATTAGATTCGCACACTCTTAGGGTCTTGCCCCTAGGGGACGCTTTTGTTGATTCTCAGTGCATCACATATATCGAACCGGTTGACGCTAGTCGCCGCGCAATTCTGCGGTTGCCGCTTCATCCACCTGCTGACTGTCGGGATCGATCACAACACCGTATTTCGATTTCGCTTCAATCGGGCTGACCAATTCGTCGATCACGTCCCGCTGCACGTCTGCGGTGGAACGCTGCAACGGATTGCCGTAACCCCCACCGCCGCTTTGGTAAATTTCGTAGAGGTCGCCCTGATTGAGATCGTAGAAACTCTCGGTATCGAGGTTCACTGTCTCGCCGTCACACGTCTGGATAAAAAGCTCATGCGGTGGCGCCGGCTCGCCACCTTCGAGACCAAACGGAGCAGTCACCTCGTGCACGCCGCCGCCGAAGTGTGCGGCCGTGATGTTGTCGGCATCGACTCGCCACCGGTAGATCGTACCCATGCCGCCACGCCACTTTCCGGCGCCCGCACTGTCGGGCCAGAACTCGTATTGCAGCACCGTATACGGATCGACCAGTTCATGCAGTTCAGGATCGGGCGCGCGCAGTCCGCCGGCGCAAATGACGGTGCCGAGATGGTCCCAGCCATCCATCCCATACGAGGCGCCGCCACCGCCCTTGCTCATGAAATGTATATCACCAAACGGACGCCCGGTACGTGGATTGAGGCCCATCGTTGCAGGCGCGCACCATCGCGACCAACCGGCGTCCACACTCTGGGGTATTGCCTGGGCCAGCGCCAGCCAGACCGCCTCAATTATCGCCTGTGCGGATGCGATCGTGCAGCCACTGACCGGCGCAGGCTCCAGGGAATTCACCACCGTGCCTTCAGGCGCAACGACATGCAGTGCACGTAATGCACCCTGATTGAAACGGACACCTTCACCAATTGACATGAACAAAGCGAGATAACTGGATGACGCCGTATTTGGCACTGTGCTGTTGACGTAACCTGCGGCCTGCTCATCGCTGCCGGTGAAGTCGAACGTAATCTCTGAGCCATCTACCTTCAGGTTTAAATGCACCGCGATCATGCGGTCTTTGTTCACGCCATCATGGTCTATTAGGCGTTCCGCGTGGTACTCGCCATCCGGCACGCAGTCAATCGCCGCCCGCATCTGCTTCTCGGAGGCGTCAAAAATCTGGTCGATTGCCGCTTCCAGAGTCCTGCGATCGTGCTTGGCTAGCAGTGAGTGCAGGCTGCGTTCACCGATCGTGCAGGCGCCGACCTGGCACTGCAGGTCACCTTCGACGATGAATGGCAGATGGACGTTCAGAAGGATGGTGTCCCACAGGGCACGGTTCGACTTGCCCGCGATATACAGCTTGGCGGGAGGAATCCGGATACATTCATCCCACACGCTGGTTGCTCCCGGGTTGTAGCCGGCAACACCGCCCCCCCCAACGTCTGCGTGATGGCCTTTCGACACAGCCCAGAACACGATTTCACCATCATGGAACACGGGTTTGACGACGTTGATGTCCGGTGGGTGATTATTGCCACGATAGGGGTCGTTCAGGATGAACACATCGCCGGGGTCGATATCGCCGGCGAAGGTCTCGGCGATGCTGCGGATTGCGTAGGGCAACGCCCCCATGATGACCGGGATGTACGCAGTCTGTGCAACCAACTGTAAGCGGCTGTCGAAGATCGCAGTCACGAAATCCCGCGCCTCGGAAAAAATGGGTGAACGCGAGGTGCGCAACATGGTTTGTCCAATTTCTTTACATATGGCATCGAGACGGTTACCGATCACGGCTACCTGGATGCGATCTACCGTTGCTGACATGGCTTAACTCCCGCCGGACAACTGCGCACGGAGTTCAGCGAGGTCCTGGTCTTGTGGATAAATCAGATAATTGTCGAAATCGTCGCAGCTCAGCTCGAAATCTGGTGGAATGACGATGGTGGTTGTTGGCTGCGCAATGATCGCCGGACCGGGGACTCGGTCACCGGCGTGCAGTCGCAAGCCGTCGTACACAGGCGTATCGACGAATTTACCGTCGAAACAGACGGGGCGCCGCTTCAACAACACCTTTTCCAGGGGTTCATTGGTCACGGCACCGTGTTTGAGATTCGGCTTCTCTGCTATGTCGCGCGCGGTGACACGCAGATTGATCAGTTCGACTGGCGTGCCGCGCATCGCGTAGCCATAAAGTGTGTCGTGCCGTTGGTGAAACGCCTCGACGACTTCCTCGAGACCCGCAGTGGACATCGACAGCGCGGCCGGCGCCGGCACCTCGACTTCGTGGAACTGGCCGATGTAGTGCAGATCGGCGCTGAAACGAATATCCACCCGGTCACCGCTTATACCTTCTTCGGCCAGGGTGCGTTCTGCGGCTTCGGACATTTCCCGGTAGAGCCGGCCGACTTCCTCGAGCTGTACTTGATCGATGTCACGTGCGTAGGTACGCACAAAGTCATGTTGTAGACCGGAAATGAGCATGCCCACCGCGCAAAACACGGAAGATTCGCGCGGCACCAGGATCAGGGGGATTTCGAGTTCGCGGGCGATCGGTACAGCATGAATCGGGCCGGCGCCACCGGCGACGATCAGCACAAACTCGCGGGGGTCGTAGCCGCGCTGCACAGAGACGACACTCAAGGCAGCAGCCATGTTGGCATTCACGAAATCGTAGATACCCATGGCGGCGGCCACAAGATCCATTTTCAGTGGCTTCGCCACGTACTTCTCGATCGCGGCCTGTGCCGCGGCGATATCGACCTCCAGTTCACCGCCCTCGAACGACTTCACGTCCAGGTAACCCAGAACCAGGTCGGCATCCGTCACCGTCGGCAGTTCGCCACCCCGTCCGTAGCAGGCAGGTCCTGGTTGCGCACCAGCACTGGCCGGTCCGACGGCCAGCAGCCCACCGGCATCGACCGACGCGATCGAGCCGCCACCCGCTCCAATCGTGTGAATGTCCAGGATGGGCGACGCGAGCCGATGCCCTCCAATCGAGCCGTCCTGGGTGACGATGGGCGTGCCGTTTTTGATCAGCGCAATGTCGAAGGAGGTACCGCCCATGTCGATTGTGACCAGGTCACTGAAGTGATTGCTACTGCCGTAGAAAATGCCGGCCGGCAGCGCCCCGGCCGGACCGGACAGCAAGGTATTCGAAGCAAAACGCTGCGCAACCTGTGGCGACATGACGCCGCCGTTCGATTGCATGATCAGCAAGGTGCCAGTGAAGCCCTGTGCGGCGAGTTCCTGTTCTAGGTGTGACAGATAACGGGTCAAGACCGGACCGACATAGGCATTCAGCACCGTGGTGCTGTGCCGCTCATAGACGCGGATCTGGGGCAGAATCTCGGTCGATAACGACACGTAGATGCCCGGTAATTCCTGCTGCAGGATTTCGCGGGTGCGCTTTTCATGTGCTGGATTACGGAACGACCACAAGTATGACACGGCGACGGCCTCGACGTTCTGCTCTCGGAAGTAAGCAGCTGCAGCCCGTACGTCATCCTCATCCAACGGCGTCATAACCGTGCTGTCGACGGTCATGCGTTCTTTTACGGTCCGGATCAGATGCCGCGGTACCAGTGGTGTGAGGGACGCATACTTTTCGAATTGCCGCTCTTTCAGGCCGCGACGCATGTTCAGGACATCCCGAAATCCATGAGTTGTCACAAAGCCGGTAACCGCACCCGTACTGGTCAATACCGTATTCGTTGTTATCGTCGTGCCGTGGACGATCGTGCCCACCTGCGCCAGAAACTCCGGCAAACCCATCGCATTGTCGGCGGCGGCTTTTTCCAGGCCCCGAAAGAATCCTTCGGTAGGATTCGCGCCGGTAGTCGAGGTCTTGTAAATGCGGGCCTTGCCATCGTCGGCAGCGACTAGGAAATCAGTGAACGTACCGCCTACATCGACACCTATTCGAAATCTCACACTAGTGCTCCTGCAAGGTGAAAATTGCCTGAATATCCACGGCGTGTTGCTGGCTCGAAAAAACGCTAACCTGTTTTTTTCGTAAATTGCATTTGTAGAAAAAACGGAGTTTTCTTTCTGGCACTAATTAACTCCATAACCAAGCTGTTTGGCGTTGTTGTATTGATTCAAAAGCATTAATTTTTTCTTCATTTTGTAAAGTAAGTGCAATATCGTCCAAACCTTTAAGTAAGGATTGTTTACGAAAGCTGTCTAGTTCAAATTTAATTGTAGTATCTTTATTAGCGATAAGTTGCTGCTTCTCCAGATCAACTGTGAACTTTATTCCTTCATTTTCCTGAATTAATTCCATTAGTTCATCAAGCACCGGCTTGTTAACAATGATAGGCAATATACAATTTTTGAAACAGTTGTTATAAAAGATGTCAGCAAAACTGGTAGACACTATCGCCTTGATCCCATAATCAGCAATTGCCCATGGCGCATGTTCGCGCGATGAACCACAGCCAAAATTATTGCCTATAACCAGTATTCCAGCACCCTTAAACGCCGGCTTGTTTAACTCAAAAGCCGGGTTATCGTTTCCATCAGCATCGTAGCGCCAATCATGAAACAGATGTGCGCCAAATCCTGTCCGTTCCACTTTCTTGAGAAATTGTTTTGGAATGATCTGATCGGTATCGACATTATTGCGATTCATTAATGCAGCAATGCTTTCGTGTTTTACATAAGGTTCCATAGTTCGCCCTCTATACTATTTATTCAACTGTCGGATATCGACAAACTTGCCTGCCGCTGCCGCTGCCGCTGCCATAGCAGGGGAAACGAGATGGGTGCGACCGCCTTTGCCTTGACGCCCTTCGAAATTACGATTGGAAGTCGATGCACAGCGTTGACCGGGTTTTAATTTGTCGCCGTTCATAGCAAGACACATGGAACAGCCAGGTTCGCGCCATTCCCAACCGGCATCAAGAAAGATCTTATCCAGCCCTTCCTTTTCAGCCTGATTCTTGACCAGATATGAACCTGGCACAACCAGTGCGGTGATCCCTTCAGCAACTTGTGTACCCTTTGCCATACTTGCGGCTGCGCGAAGATCTTCTATGCGACCATTGGTGCATGAACCTATAAAAACATAGTCGAGAGAGATGTCGGTGATTTTTGTATGCGCATCGAGTCCCATGTAAGACAAAGCATCCGCGCAGCTGTCTCGTTTAATCTCATCTTCAAAATCTTCCGGTGCAGGCACGACATTATTAACGCTAACCACCTGTTCAGGGGATGTGCCCCAGGTAACCTGTGGCGCTATTTCATCCGCATTGATAGTTACAGTTTCGTCATAATCAGCACCTTCATCAGAGACCGTGCTTTTCCAGTGCTCTAGCGCTTGTTCCCAATACTTATCCTTCGGCGCAAAATCCTTACCTTTCAGAAACTCAAATGTCTTATGGTCCGGCGCAACCAAACCAGCACGCGCGCCACTTTCTATGGCCAGGTTGCACAAGGTCATTCTGCCTTCCATGCTTAGCTCTTCTATTGCACTACCAGCATATTCAATAACATAACCAGTGCCACCTGCTGTACCAATTTCACCAATAATAGATAAGGCGATATCCTTGGCCGCACAGTATTCAGATAAACGACCTGCGACTTT
>CAYZLS010000022.1:0-6009 GCA_964479355.1 uncultured Wenzhouxiangellaceae bacterium
GTGAAGAGAAGGCGTTTCGCAGCGGCTTATTGCGCTCATTAGGTGCAGCAGGTGTCATCCTGGTATTGGCTCAGCTGATCATGCTGGCGCTGGTGCTCAGACCGTTAAAACGGATGTCACAGGATATCTCTGGGATTGAATCGGGTCAGCTTGCTCGTTTGGAAGGCCGTTACCCGCGCGAATTAGAGCGCCTGACACGGAATATCAATCAGCTACTGGATACAGAAAAAGCCAATCAGACCCGTTACCGTAATGCGCTCGATTCGCTTGCACACAGCCTTAAGACCCCGTTGTCGGTCATCCGCTCCAGTTTGCCGACAGATGACGCGGCAAAAGTGGCCCTGGTAGACAATGCTATCAGTGATATGCAACGCTTGGTAGCCACCCGCTTGCAGCGTGCCGCTGTTACGACCCGGCGTACCATGGCACAGGCGGTGGACATCAATGCCCAGACAGAACGCCTGATCCAGTCATTGCAACGGGTATATTCTCAGGATTTGGTAAAGTTTGATGTCAGTATTGAAGCGGGTCTGATGTTTTATGGGGAGCAACGCGATTGGCTGGAATTGATGGGTAATCTGCTCGACAATGCCTGTAAGTACGGTGCCGGCAGGATTCGTTTGTCGGTTGAGGCAGTTGATCAAACTAGCCAGCGCGCCGGAATTAAACTGCTAGTGGAGGATAATGGTCCGGGCATAGCCAAAGCCGAGCGCGAGCAATTGCTGCAACGCGGTATACGGGGTGATGAACGAGTTGAAGGCCATGGTCTGGGACTGGCTATCGTGCTGGAAATTGTGACTGTCTACAATGGCGAGATCATCATCGATGACAGCGATCTTGGTGGTGCTGGCGTTAACGTTATACTGAGATCCTGAGACAGGAGTTTATGTTACAACTACTCGACATTATGCAATGCCTGCGTGACCCTGACACGGGTTGTCCCTGGGATCTGGAACAGGATTTTTCTAGCGTTGCTCCATACACCATTGAAGAAGCATACGAGGTGGCTGATGCCATCGCCCGTGGCGATATGGACGACTTGAAGGATGAGCTTGGCGATCTCCTCTTTCAGGTGGTTTTTCATGCACAGATGGCCCAGGAGCGAGGCAGCTTTGATTTCGATGCCGTGCATGCAGCGGTGTGCGCTAAGATGCAGGATCGCCACCCACATGTTTTTGCGGGCCTTAAAGTCGAAGATGCGGCACAGCAAAAGCAGGCATGGGAAAGTTACAAAGCCGAGGAAAGAAAAAACAAGGGTGAGCACAGCTTGATGGATAATATTCCGGCGGGTATGGCAGAGTTGCAACGGGCGCTCAAATTACAAAAAAGAGCCGCTAAAACGGGCTTCGACTGGGGTTCAGTGGCTCCCGTACTGGAAAAATTTGACGAAGAACTGGTCGAAATGCAGGAGGCTATGGCCTCGGGTGACCGGGATGCCATGGAAGATGAGTTAGGTGATCTATTGTTTGTAACAACCAATTTGGCCCGGCAACTCGAGCTGGATCCAGGCACCGCGCTGCGCCGTGCCAATGCAAAGTTCGAACGCCGGTTTCGGGCCATGGAAGATGCGGTGGGAGGTTACGCTGCGCTGGAGTTGATGGATCTTGAAACAATGGAGGCCTTGTGGCAACGGATCAAAAAAACTGTGGATGTGAAATATGACTGACTGGTTGCTGCAACTGGATATTAACAGCGTGTTGCTGGGGCTGTTTACGGGCCTTGGTCTTGGTCTGGTGTCAGTAGTTACCGCAGCTAAACTGGCCCAACGTAAAGGCGCACTGGAATTGGTGGAAATCCAGCGAGGCCTGGCGGTTGCTGAAATCCGATTGCAGGAGCAGCAGCATCATCATCAGACTGAAAAGACCTCGCTTGAGGCGGCTGAAAAACGCCTGAGTGAATCATTTGAACGCCTGGCAGGAAAGGTCTTTGAGGAGCGATCCAAGCGGTTTACCGAGTTGAGCGAAAAGCAGTTGTCCGGCTTGTTGAAGCCGCTCAGCAAAGACCTGGAAAACTTCCGCTCCACCGTCGACAAAACTAGCCGTGAAGATATCCGGCAACACGCCGCCTTGCAGGAGAAACTCAAGCAGATGGAAGGCTTGAATGAGCGCCTGCATAAAGAAGCACAAAGCTTGACCAGGGCGCTGACTCACGATGTTAAAGCCCAGGGCAACTGGGGTGAACAGCAGCTCGAACGTCTGTTGGAACTGACTGGGCTCAGTAAGGGCAAACACTACCACACACAATACTCAGTCACTGGTAAAAGCGGTGAGCGTCTGCAACCGGATTTCGTCCTGAGCTTGCCGGAAAACTGCTGCATTATTCTTGATTCAAAAGTCTCACTGACCGCTTGGACGCGTTTCCAGGCAGAACAGGACGAGGTGCAACGAGACAGCTTTCTTGCCGAACATGTGAACTCAATCAGGGCGCATATCTCAGGTCTGGGCAAGAAAAATTACCCCGATGTGGAAGCGCTCAATGCGCTGGATTTTGTGTTGATGTTTGTGCCGATCGAGTCCGCCCTGATCGCAGCATTGCAAAGCGATCCTACCTTGCCGGAGTATGCTCTGAAGCATCGTGTGGCACTGCTGTCGCCCGCCAACTTCCTTGCCACGGTAAGAACGGTTGCTTCGTTATGGCAGGTACATAAACAAAATACCAATGCCCAGGATATCGCGCGGCGCGCCGGTTTTTTGTATGACAAGTTTGTCGGTTTTATCGAGAATCTGAAAGCAGTCGGAATGCGCTTGGATCAGGCACGTAAATCCTACGATGACGCTTTAGGCCAACTTTCAACCGGTAGTGGCAACCTGGTCGGCCAGGTCGATAAGTTGAGCAAGCTCGGCGCCCGCCATGCCAAACAATTGGATGCGGTCCTGGTAGAACGGGCTTTGGCTGATGAGTCCGTGGAAGTGCTGGAGGGTGACGGCCCAGCGCGGCTGGTTGAGGAGGGTTGTGGGATCGATGAGCAGGAATGATCAATGATTAAGACCGGAATTTTATAGCCCCTGTTATTCAAACTGTTAGCGTAGAAATAATTTGCACCATCTATTTATAAATTTTGGGGTAATTCAATGTGCACAGTAGTTGATGCAGTTAACTATGGTCCTTTAGCGCAATTAATCGGAAAGTGGGTTAAGAATTAAGGGACTAGATAATGCATTCTTTAAGTATACCTCGAGCCGTATGCTTACTTGCCGGGGGAAAATACCAAGAAAATAATGGCGAAAGTATACTTAATGTAGAGGTTAAGGCAGGTAGTCAAATATATGGGATTGTGCAACCACCATTCATGCTGGAAAAAGCAAAAACAAAAGCATTCAAAATGAACTTATCCGTTAAAGGTAATGAACTCAATTATCACGAAGTTACCTCTTTACAAATTCATGAAAAAGATTTCGAACATATTGATAAAAGCACATTATTTCGAGTTACATACGAACAGGATTAAAAAGCTAACAATTAGCTCAACATTGACCATTTATACGCCGCTTCGTTAAAGCCGGCATTCACCCATGCTCACCCGCTCGTGGCCTTGCAGGTCGCTTAATGTAGCTATATTTTCAAAACCTGTGCTTGTCATGATTTCGCGCACGGCCGGACCCTGTTTCCAGCTGTGTTCGAACATCAGACAGCCACCATCGACCAGCAGTGGTTTCGCGAAACGGCTGATTTCCCTGATGGCATGCAGCCCGTCGGTTCCCGGTGTGAGTGCCGTGCGTGGTTCAAAGCGTAAATCACCCTGCTGAAGGTGTGGATCCTGCGCATCAATGTAAGGTGGGTTACTCAATAACAGGTGAAATTTACCCTGCAAGGCCTGGCACCAGGAACCGTGGTGGAAACGCACCGTTTCAAGTCCGTGTTTTCGGGCATTTTCAGTCGCAATCTCAAGCACTGACTTGCTGTTGTCCGTGGCATGGATTTCGCACTTTTTGCGTTCTGCTGCCAGCGCCAGTGCGATGGCACCGCTGCCGGTTCCAAGGTCTGCGATACGCCAGTCAGCATTTTCCGGGATCCTCTCTAGCGCGGTCTCAACCAGCAATTCGGTTTCTGCTCGGGGTATCAGTACCGCAGGACTGACCGCCAGGGGCAACGACCAGAATTCAGAGCTTCCGGTCAGGTAGGCAATGGGATGGCCAAGTACACGCTGTTTCACCAGCTTTTTAAAGACTTCAACACGTTTATTGGGTAGCTCTAGCTCAGGGTTCGCATACAGGAAGGAACGGCTGGATTGCAACACGTGTGCCATCAGGATCTCAGCTTCCAAACGCGCAGTCGTGTCATTAGCCAGTTTTTGACGGGCCATGGCTAGTAGATTCTTGATGGTTGGCGTCAGTTGCTTATCTCCTGTGGGTTAACGGTCAGGCGCTTAAAGCGTGCCGGCAGAAGTTTGCTTCACGCCGCATTCCACCAGTGTTTGAAATTGCCCAGCAACAGGTAAAGCACGGGAATAAGGAACAAGGTGATGACGGTGGCAAACAGGATACCGAATGCCAACGAAGCCGCCATCGGAACAACCAGTTGTGCCTGCAAGCTGGTTTCGAACAAGGCGATCGGTACCAAGCCCAGAAAAGTTGTAAGCGAGGTTAGCAAGATGGCGCGGAAACGGCTTTTTGCAGCATGGCTTACGGCTTGCTCCAGCGGTATTCCAGCGCTGCGTTTTCGGTTGACGAGATCAACTAGGATCAGGCTGTCGTTCACCACTACTCCAGCCAGTGCAATGATGCCGAAATAACTCGTTATACTTACCGGGATGCCCAGGATAAGGTGGCCGAGCAATGCGCCGATCATGCCGAACGGTATCACTGACATGATGATCAGCGGTTGTGCATAGGATTTGAGTGGAATCGCCATCAATGCATAAATCAGGAAGATGGTCAATAGCCCACTCTGGCGTAAGTCACTTTGTATCTCGACCTCTTCCTGGCTGGCACCGCTTAGCCTGGCGTGCACACTGGGAAATTGTTCCAGCACCCCCGGTAGTTCCTTGTTTATGATGTCATCCTGAATTTTCCCGGGCTCGAATTTTTCCTTATCGACTTCAGCCGATACACGTACCGCCCGTTCGCGGTCAAAGCGTTGGATCAGGGATGGGCTCTCGGTGAGTTCAACATCTGCAACGGCACGAAAAGGCACACGGCCACCCTGGGCCGTGCGTATTTTCATATTGTCCAGGTAGCCGGCAGAATCACGCTCATGAGCCGGGAAACGCACCATCACCTTGACTTCATCCTGGCCGCGTTGCATGCGTTGTACTTCGGTGCCGTAAAAACCTGCTCTGACCTGGCCGGCAAGATCCTGCAAGCTGATGCCAAGCGCCTCGGCCTTCGGTTTCAGGTTCAGCTTGATTTCCGGTCGGCCACGTTCAAATGTGTTGCGGATATCATAAAGGCCCTCGTAGCTGTGCATTCTGTGGGTCAATTCTTGGGATGCACGTCCGACTTGCTCAATATCGGCACCAATCAACTGGAGTGAAATCGCTGCGCCATCACCCGGGCCGGCCGCAATGGAGAATCCAAGCTGTTTGGCACCGGGGATTTCACCCACGTTCTCGCGCCAGCGACGCAATACTTCGGGCCCGGCAAGAACTGCCCTATCTTCTTTGACTAGCTCGACGAATATCTGGCCACTGATATCACCCTCTGCGAATGACAGCACGCTGGACACCAGTGCGCCTGATTCCATCCCCTGGTTACTACTGACCTCTGCATCTAGTTCCCACAATCCTTTTTGCAGTTGCCGGATGGCATTGTGGGTACGTGCCGGGGGTGTTCCTTCGTTCATCAACAGATTGACCTGCACGAAATCAGCTGCTACATCCGGGAAAAATACAGACCGCAAGATACCGCCGGCCAACAGACCCAGGGACAGGATCAGCAAGGAAATAAATATGGACAAGGTCAAATAGCGGTGTTGCAGGGCCCTGGTGAGTAAGGGTGAATAATAACGATCGACAAAGGTGTGCAGGCCTTCACTGAAAAAACGCTGGAATCGTATCAGTGAATTGTGGGT
>CAYZLS010000022.1:6019-12143 GCA_964479355.1 uncultured Wenzhouxiangellaceae bacterium
TTCGCTGTAGTGCCGGACTTTCATATGCGCTAGGTGGGCTGGCAAGATCAGCTTGGATTCCACAATGGAGAATATCAGGCACAGTGTCACGACCCAGCCGATAGAAGAGAAAAAAGTCCCCATGACGCCGGAGACCATCAAAATGGGTATAAAAGCGACAATGGTTGTCAATACACCGAAAGTGGCAGGCATGGCAACTTTGAAAACGCCTTCGAGTACATTTTCCACCGAGTGCCCTTTGGCACGCAGTGTGGTGTAGGCGCTCTCACCAATCACGATGGCATCATCCACTACAATGCCTAACACCAGGATGAAGCCGAAGAGGCTGATCAGATTTACCGTGATCCCAAATAACGGCATCATGAATAAAGTACCAAGGAACGCCACCGGCAAACCGACCATGACCCAGAACGCCAGTTTAAGTCGGAGGAACAGTGTCAGTGACAGGAACACCAACAGGGCGCCGATGACCAGGTTTTTAACCATCATGTCGAGGCGGCCTTTGAGATAATAGGTGACATCTGCCCAGGCAGTCAAACCCACCCCTGAGGGTATGGAGGCTTGCTTGGCCGCAACGTAATCGCGTACGGTTTGCGAAATATCCAGCTCGCTTTGCTCTCCCACCGACAACACCATGATGGTAAATGTCTGTTTGCCGTTAAATTCTGAGAAGCGCCCGGTATCAGTAAAACCATCTTTAATATCGGCTATATTTTTGAGCAGGACTCTTGAACCATCCGGGTTGGTACGAATTAGAATTTCTTCAAAATCCAGACCGGTATAGGCCTGGCCCTTGGTGCGTAACTGGATATTACCTGCTTCTGAGCGGATGAAGCCAGCGGGCAAATCCAACGAACCACGCCGGATAGCCGAAGCAACCTCGGCCAGTGTCATGCCATACTGTTCCAGGGTGAATTCGCTGACTTCAATGCTGATTTCATAGGGTCTGGAACCGAGAATTTCTGCCCGCGAGATACCGGGCAGGTTGACAATTTCGTTTCTGACCTGCTTAACGTATTCTTTCAATGTGCGCTCATTGACATCGCCATACACAGATACCAGGTTGACCTGCTGCTGGAACCGGTTACGGGAAACAACCGGGTTCTCCGTGTTATCCGGGAAAGTAGAGATGGCATCGACACGGTTTTTGACTTCAGTCATGACTTCCGGTACGCCATAACCGGAACTGACCTCGATCTGGACGCTGCCGGTACCCCGGCGCGCGGTGGAAATGATTTCATGGATTCCTTCAATATCCTGAATGGCTTCCTCAACTTTGATCAGGATGCCTTCTTCCACATCTTCAGGGCTGGCACCGAGAAACGGCACCCGCACGGTGATGAGATTGGTATCAATCGGTGGTTGAGATTCCTTTTTGATTGTCAAGGCTGAATAAAGCCCCCCTGCCAGCAGAATGATCATCAACAGGTTGGCAGCAACCGCATTTGTTGCGAACCATTTAATAATGGCGTGATAGGGGCCGTGTTTCATTTGAACTTGAGCTTGGTGCCGGGCACTGGTGCATCCAATCGCGTGGTTATCACCCGGGTGCCGGATTGGATGCCCTTGCTGATAATCACTTTTTTCGGTCCGGCCCGCAGCACGACCACGGGTAGAATATCGAGTTCGCTGGCAGCATTCACGACCATGACCGTATTGTCAGCATGTAACACATAACGTGGTAACTCCACGATATTTTCAGCTCTTAGCCCTTGGATTTCTGCATGCACAAAGGTGCCAGTCTTGAGCTCTTTCTGGTGGCTCTGGCCCAGTACGCCATAAGGGTCAACAACCTCGGCAACGGCGTAGACAACGCGACTGGTTTCATCAACAACACCCTCGGTGCGGATAATTTTTGCCTGCCACTGATCGGCACCTGCCGCGTTATTCGTGCTCAAAGTGACAGCCGGATAAGGCTTTTGCTGGTTTTTTGCTGCTGTACCGGTGGGCAGATCCAGATATTGCAAGTCGTTATGGGTCAACGGCAGGCGAACTTCAGCAGTATCAATTGCAAAGGTGATCCCCAGACGGGTGGCGGGTGTAACATACTGGCCGATATCCGCGCCCTTTTGCCTGACAAGGCCGTCATAGGGTACCGTAATCTGCGTGCGTTCGAGATCACGGCGGGCTTTTTCCACACCCGCTTCTGTGGCACTGACATTGGCCCGGGCACTTGCCAATTGAGGTTTGCGCAGGCCCAAATCAGAGGGTTGCCCCTGTTTGCCCATATTCTGCCAGTCTTTGAGCGCCTGCTCTGAGCGTGCTGTTTCATCAGCGAGTCTTGCCTGTCTTGAGGCCAGTTCCGCTTCGGCACGTTTTAACCCAGTCTGGTAATCGCTGGGGTCTATTTGTAGCAGTACATCGCCTTGGTGAAAGAAACCGCCGGCGACGAAATCAGCGGAGATTGCAACAATTTTCCCAGACACTTCTGCCACAAGAGTTGTTTGTGTACGTGGTCTGACCGGTCCCTGCGAGCTCACAATGAGGTTCCGTGTGGTCTTTTCAGCCGTAATGGTGTCGACCAGGATTGCCTGGGTAATTTGTGGTTTACGTTCAGCCCGCTGTGAATTTTTGTAAAAGACCAAGGCAGCTACTATCGCGATTGACAGTATGATTAACACCAGCGGAAGTATGAATTTGAAAAACTTTCCCGTCATGGAAAACTCCCTCTAACCAGAGCCCGGGCAGAATATGGGACAATAATGGTTAATTATCCTCTTTGGGCAGGAAATATCCTATAGGGCATAAGTTGGGATTGGTGAGTTAATTTCACGCAGTCCACTTGCCAGCGGGTACAATATGCGATCAGTTCCTGGCGACAATTACCGCAAAGCCAGAGCATTTCGGAATCTGCCAATGGGAATAGTGCTAAAAACACCTGAAGAAATCGATGCCATGCGACTTGCATGTCAATTGGCGGGCGAGGTTTTGCGCATGATCCGTGAGCATGTGCGACCGGGCGTAACCACCGGTGAGCTGGACGATATTTGCCATGCGTATATTATCGGAGAGCAGCAAGCCATCCCGGCACCATTAAATTACCGTGGGTTTCCAAAATCGATTTGCACCTCTGTCAATCATGTTGTTTGCCATGGTATTCCGGGTGAAAAACAGTTGAAGAACGGTGATATTCTCAATATCGATATTACAGTGATCAAGAATGGTTGGCATGGTGATACGAGCAAAATGTTTTTGGTGGGTGAGCCCACGGTACGCGCCCGCCGAATTTGTGCGGTTGCACATCAGTCCATGGTCACCGGCATTGAAATGGTTAAACCAGGTGTACGCTTGGGCGATATTGGTTATGCAATTCAGCGCTACGCCGAAGGCCAGGACTGTTCTGTGGTGCGCGAATACTGCGGTCACGGTATTGGTAAAGTCTTCCATGAGGACCCACAGGTGCTGCATTACGGTAGCCCTGGTGTGGGTGAAGTATTGGTGCCGGGAATGGTGTTTACGATAGAACCCATGATCAATGTAGGTAGGTGTCAAACCCGTTTGCTCGGTGATGGCTGGACCGTGGTCACCAAGGACCGTAGCCTCTCAGCACAGTGGGAGCATACGCTTGCGGTTACCGAGGACGGTCACATTGTGCTGACCCAGTTGCTGGGCGATGAACTCTAAGTTCATGGTTCGTCAGGCAGAAGCCAAATGAAAATAAGATTGCGGGGCCGATTGTCCAGGCCGCCTGGAGCTGAAGATTGTCTGGCTACGGACACGCTTTCAAACACTGCCGGCGAGCAGACTCGTGAGCAACTCGTTCAAAAACTTAAAAGCGCACTGGCAGTAGCCGGAGACAGCCTAGCGGAAAAATTTCACCGTAAAGAAGATGTGAATCAATTGGTCAAAACCCATGCCTGGGTTGTTGACCAGTTAGTCCTGTACGCCTGGGAGCATCTGATTCTAGGCGATCAGGAGGTTGCATTGCTGGCTGTGGGTGGTTTTGGGCGTGGCGAACTCCATCCCCACTCCGATGTGGATTTGCTGATACTGTTGGGGGAATCATCACCCGATAAGCAATTGCGCACCGCAATAGAAGGCTTTGTTACGCTACTCTGGGATGCCGGTTTCTACCTGGGGCACAGTGTGCGAACGGTGGATGCCTGTGTTTCGGAGACAGAAAAGAACATAGCCACTGCCACCAGTCTGATGGAAAGTCGACTGCTCAGTGGCCAGACGAAAATGCAGGCAGAAATGCTGCTGGCAACCGTAGCCGATGAAGTCTGGACTGCGGCAGATTTTTTCGATGCCAAGTATGCAGAGCAGATTAAACGCCATGAGCAGTATCACGATACCGCTTATAACCTCGAGCCTAATATCAAAGAAGGCCCTGGCGGCTTACGTGATATCCAGATGATCGGCTGGGTTGCGAAACGGCATTTTAATACACAGTCTTTACATAACCTGGTGACCCATGGTTTTTTAACGGAATCTGAGCTCCAGGAGCTGATCGATGGCCGGACATTTTTGTGGGAAATACGCTTTGCATTACACCTGCTGGCCGGGCGCGAAGAAGACCGCTTGTTATTCGAGTACCAGCGAGCGATTGCCGAACATTTTTCTGTTGGTGATGAGTCGCAACACTCGGATGCGGTGGTGGAACAATTCATGCAACGCTACTACCGCGTGGTGATGCAGCTTGAACGCCTCAATGAAAGTTTGTTGCAGCTGTTTCGTGAAGAGTTGTTACCCACACAAGTTTTGCCGTCTGAAGACCTAGGTACTGACTTTTGCATTACCCACGGCTTTCTTGAGGTATCTGATCGCAAACTGTTCAAACGGCGGCCAGAGGCACTGTTAGAGATATTTATCCTGCTCGCAAAGCATGATCAACTGTTGGGTGTGCGGGCGTCAACGATACGTCTGATTCGCGACCATTTGTACCTGATAGACGATGCGTTTCGGGATGATCCGCAAACCTGGAAATATTTTCACGATTTATTGTCTCAGCCCAGTGGAATTTACACGCAACTCCAGCGGATGAATCGTTATGGTGTACTGGCAGCTCTGGTGCCGGAATTTGGCAACATCACCGGGCGCATGCAATTTGACCTGTTCCATGTCTATACCGTCGACCAGCACATATTGTTTGTAGTGCGGAACCTGCGCAGGTTTGCTTATGGTAAATACAGCTCCGAATTTGTACACGCTGCAGGTATATTCCAACAGGTTGACCATCCGGAAATTTTATATCTGGCGGCTTTATTCCATGATATCGCCAAGGGCAGGGGCGGCGATCACTCTGTCCTCGGTGCGGGCGACGCCCTGGCATTCTGTCAGCGTTTACCAATGGATGATACGCATCGACAACGTGTGGCCTGGCTGGTGGAACAGCATCTGCTAATGTCGCAGACTGCGCAACGTCGCGATCTTACCGACACTGAAACCATTGCCGGATTTTGTGCGGTTGTGGGCTCTCAAACCCGGCTAGATTACCTTTACCTGTTAACGATTGCAGATATTGCGGCCACCAGCCCAAAACTATGGAATAACTGGAAAGATAGCCTGCTGTGGGAGTTGTACTCGATTGCATCGGCTACCTTGACAGAAGGCAACTCGAACCTGGGAGATATCAGCCGCCATATCGAAGCATCACGACAGCAGCTACACGAAAAATTATGTGGTGATGGTCTGGATAAGGTCGTTGTTGACAGTTTGCTGGATAGCCTGCCACCGAATGGTTTTCTGCGTTTATCTCAGCAGCAAATGGAATGGGCAGCGGCAGCGATATTGAGTTTGCCTAGGGATGAATCTGTAATGGTGGCAATACGCGAGATTGAGCAACTAGGTGCCAGCGAATTACTTGTCCATACGCCCGATTACGACGGATTATTTGCCGCGATTACTGTTGTGATTGATGAAATAGGGCTGGACGTGCTCTCAGCTCGGGTGATGTCAACCACCCAGGGCAGCAGTTTTGATATATTCCAGCTAATGGACTGCCATGCACAGCCTTTGAATGAAGTTGATGCCGGTCGTTTGCGCGCACGCTTAATCGAAGTGTTGGCAATTTCCAGCGTACCTAAGCCAGTGGTACGGCGCTTACCAAGACGATTACGGTACTTTCAGACTTCCACCCGGATTCGATTCTCTTCTGCGCGCGGCGGTGAACTGACACTGATGG
>CAYZLS010000023.1:0-3230 GCA_964479355.1 uncultured Wenzhouxiangellaceae bacterium
GTTTCCTCGCCATGCAACAAATCCCCCAGAACCTGGCTATCATGCACATTCGCCGGCCTTGGGATAAAAATTGAAGATGCCAGACCCGGCCACGCAACCGTGAGCATAGAAGTGCGTGAGGACATGGTCAATGGCTACGGTATCTGCCACGGCGGCATGATATTTTCGCTGGCCGATTCCACCTTTGCATTAGCTGCCAATACCCACAACCTGGTGGCTTACGCGATGGGCTGCCATATTGAATACCTGCACCCCGCACTCAAAGGAGACCACTTGACTGCCCGCGCCACCGAAATAACCCTCACCCGCCGTACCGGCAGCTATGTCGTCTCAGTCACCAACCAGAAAGGGGAAACCATAGCGGTTTTTCATGGCTGGTCTTCTAACCGTGGAAAAGCCCTTATCCCCTAACCAGAAAGCCGGGAAGAAAATGAATAACGCCTATATTTGTGATGCTGTCAGAACTCCCATCGGCCGCTACGGCGGCAGTTTGGCGACCATTCGCACCGACGACCTCGGCGCCGTACCGATCAGGGCACTGCAGGACAGAAATTCTGCGCTCGACTGGGCCCGGGTCGATGATCTCTACTACGGCTGCGCTAACCAGGCCGGTGAAGACAACCGCAATGTAGCCCGTATGAGCGGCTTATTGGCGGGCTTGCCCGAGACGGTACCCGCCGTAACCCTGAACCGTTTATGTGGTTCCGGTATGGATGCGGTTGGCAGCGCCGCAAGAACCATTCGCGCTGGCGAGGCCCAGATCCTCATTGCCGGCGGCGTCGAATCCATGAGCCGTGCACCCTTTGTGATGCCTAAGGCCAGTGCAGCCTTCAGCCGGGCCGCAAATATTTACGACACCACCATGGGCTGGCGCTTTGTCAATCGCCTGTTCAAAGCCCAGTACGGTATCGACTCAATGCCGGAAACGGCCGAAAACGTAGCTGAAGAATTCAACATTAACCGTGCAGACCAGGATGCGTTTGCTCTGCGTAGCCAACTACGCACCGAGGCGTCCCAACAGGCCGGTATTTTTGAGGCTGAAATTACCCCGGTGGCAGTCCCACGCCACAAGCAGGAGCCGCTGATCTTTGCCCAGGACGAACATCCACGTGCCAACAGCTCGGCCCAGGGACTGGCAAAACTGACCGCCCTGTTCCGCGACCCGGGTACCGTTACCGCCGGCAACGCCAGCGGTATCAATGATGGTGCCTGTGCACTATTGCTAGCCTCCGGTGAAGCTGCAAGGCAATACGACCTGCAACCCAAAGCCCGGGTGATCGCCATGGCAACCGCGGGGGTAGAGCCCCGCATCATGGGCATCGGCCCGGTAGAGGCGAGCAACAAGGCCCTGCACCTAGCCGGGTTGAAGCTGGAGCAAATGGACGTCATTGAGTTCAATGAAGCCTTTGCCGCCCAGTCATTGGCCTGCCTGCGACTGCTAGGGCTGGCGGACGGTGCTGAAAACGTCAACCCTAACGGTGGCGCTATCGCACTAGGGCATCCGCTCGGCATGAGCGGCGCCCGCCTGGTCACTACCGCAATGTACCAGCTACACCGCACCCAAGGCCGCTACGCGTTGTGCACCATGTGTATCGGTGTCGGCCAAGGTATCGCGCTTATCATTGAGCGGGCCTGATAAACCAGGCACTTTCTGAATACAAGTAAGTATGTTGATAAGTACCAGCAAAGTACGTACGCAAAGGTCAAGGCCGGGTGGGCTCTCCAGAGGCCTTGAGCCAACAGGAAGTCGGCGACAGAGCGCTTACAAGGATGTGTGTATCTCTGGAGGGCCCACCCGATCTGGACTCATGTTTGGTGCAAACCTGACAGTTTCCCAACCTATGAATTTATCATTTCTGTGGGTTAACAATAGCTGTTTACAAATGATACACTTAAAGGCTAATGCGACCTCATTTTAGTATCAATTAGCGCGGGAATTCAGACGATTGTATGACAGCAAAAGACCACGATACCGATCCCCGCCTAGCGGCTTTTGAACAAAAAATTGCAGAAGACCAACGCATCGAGCCGAGGGCCTGGATGCCACCTGCCCTTTTCATGCAAAGGTGGTGTCTGCGCCACCTGCAAGGCCCGCTTGCTCGAAGGCGAAGTGGATATGGACCTGAACCAGGCGCTCAGACCTGAAGAGCTCGAACAGGGCTTCATCCTGACCTGCCAATCGCACCCGATTTCGACCCGGGTTGTGGTTGATTTTGACCAAGTGTGAACAGAACCTAGGGACGCATGCAGCGTAAAGCAACAAGCTCTAATGTCGAGCGCTTCTTACAGCGGCGCATGCGCGATGGCAACATCAGTTCTACCGCCCTGGTGTTTACCCTGTTTTGTGACGTGGTTACCCAGCATGGTGGTGAAATCTGGTTGGGCAGCGTCATTCACGCACTTGCGCCCCTGGGGATATCTGAACGTCTGACCCGCACCGCGGTGTTTCGTCTGGTGCAGGATGGCTGGCTGGAGTCGGATAAACAGGGCCGGCGCAGTTATTACCGTCTGACCCGGACCGGCCAACACTACTATCAACGCGCAGCCAAACGGATCTATGCCAGCGGTCAACCGGCCTGGGACGGAGTTTGGACCCTGCTGTTTGCCTCACTCGTGCCGAAGGAAAAACGCGATGCCCTGCGCAAGGGTTTGTTATGGCAGGGTTATGGTTCGCTGGCACCGGGTGTGTTTGCCCTGCCCTCATTTGACCGCCAGGCACTGCACGAGTTATTGCAGGATTTACAACTGGAGGACAGCATTGTGCGGATGCAGGCACAAACAGCCAAGCACAACCACCCTCAGAGTATGCAAAAACTGGTCATGGCACGCTGGGATTTGGAAAACCTGCGCCAACGTTTTGCTGAGTTCAACCAGCATTACAGCGGGGTTCTAAAAATATTGCAGCAGAGCAAACAACTCTCCGGTCACAGCTTATTCCTGCTGCGCATCCTGCTGATACAGGAATACCGCAGGGTTTTGCTGCATGATCCGGAATTGCCCACCGCCATGATGCCGGCAAACTGGGAAGGTAACACTGCGCAGTCTTTGGCGGCGACTATTTACCGGTGGGTGGCAACACCGTCTGTGGACTGGGCAAACCGCGAACTGGTCAACACCAAAGGGGCGCTCAAGGGCGGTTCCGAAGTGCTACAAACACGCTTCAACACCAACGGATAGGATCCCATGAATTCTGCTCATACGAACACGCCGGTTACGCTTTCCCAACAGGG
>CAYZLS010000023.1:3242-12017 GCA_964479355.1 uncultured Wenzhouxiangellaceae bacterium
ATCATCACGATCGATAACCCACCGGTTAATGTGTTGTCTCACGCTGTGCGCAGTGGGCTGGTTGAATGTCTGCGCCAGACAGAGGCAGATGAAAATATCCAGGCCACGATCTTATTGTGTGCCGGCAGGACTTTTATCGCCGGCGCTGATATCAAGGAATTTGGTCAACCACCACAACAACCGAGCCTGCCGGAAGTATTGCAAACACTGGACGACTGCCGTAAACCCGTTATTGCTGCCTTACACGGCACAGCCCTTGGCGGTGGACTGGAAACAGCGCTTTCCTGCCGCTACCGCATTGGCCTTAAAAGCGCCCGTATCGGACTACCTGAGGTCAATCTGGGCCTGATACCCGGCGCAGGTGGCACCCAGCGCCTGCCACGTATCGCCGGGCTCGAAAACGCACTGAACATGATCACCAGTGGACGGCACGTCGATACAGCAGAAGCCCTGTCAATGGGGGTGCTTGACCGGCTGGCTGCCACTGATGACCTGCTCACGGCAGCCATTGATTATGCCCAGGAAATACTGGCGCAGGGCACACTCAAAATCCGCTGCAGTGATATCAAAATGGAAGACAGCGACACCAACCGGGCTATCGTGAGCAACTGGCAACAACGCGTAAGCAAAAAGTCCAGGGGGCAGGAATCCCCTCTGGTTGCTTTAGAAGCTATCAGCGCCACGCTCAAACTGCCGTTTACTGAAGGCTTACTAAAAGAGCGTGAATTATTCCAGCGCTGCATGGCTTCGGCTCAATCAAAGGCGCTCCGACACATATTTTTCGCTGAAAGAGCAGCTGCGAAATTGCCCGATTCGATCCCTAACTCACCCATGGACATCAGCACGGCAGCAGTGATCGGTGGCGGCACCATGGGGCGTGGCATCGCCATGTGTTTTGCCAATAAAAATATCCCGGTGCTGGTGATCGAAATGCAGCAGGAGCAGCTTGACCAAGCGCTTGCAGCCATTGATAAAATCTATGCCAAAATGGTAAAGGGCGGTCGCATCAGTGCACAACAGCAGCAGCAACGCCTAGCATTGATTAGTGGTAGTTGTGACTACACGGCGCTGGTAGAAGTGGATCTTGTCATCGAAGCTGCGTTTGAGAAACTGGCAGTTAAGCACGAGATTTTCAGCAACCTGGACCGGCACTGTAAAGCCGGGGCGATCCTGGCAACCAATACCTCCTACCTGGATATTGAAGCGATTGCGGGTGCTGCAGAGGATCCTTCCAGGGTCGTGGGAATGCATTTTTTTAGTCCGGCACATATCATGAAATTGCTGGAAGTCGTACGCACGAAGCAAAGCTCGCCAGCGACCATCTCCAGCATGATGAATCTGGGCAAGACCCTGGGCAAACGTGCGGTGCTGGTGGGTAATGGCTTCGGTTTTGCCGCCAACCGCATGTACTCAGCCTACGGGTGCGAAGGCCAGCAAATGTTGCTCGAAGGGGTCACCCCCCAACAGCTTGACCAGGCCATGAAGGACTGGGGTATGGCCATGGGGCCAACAGCCGTGCTGGACCTGTCAGGGATTGATATCGGCTACAACGCACGTCAACAAAACCCCAACCGGCCCACTGACCCGACATATTTCAAGCCCGCCGACTTGTTGGCGGAACACGGATTTTTAGGCCGCAAAACCGGTCGCGGGTTTTACCGTTACGACCCCGAAACCGGGCAGGCAAGCGCAGACCCTGAGATCATTGCGCTGATCCGTGCAGAAGCGGAATTGCTAGGAATTAAGCAATCCAGGCCTGGCGCAAGTGAAATCCAGCAACGAATGATCTCTGCCATTGCCAGCGAAGGTGAGGCCATCCTGGCAGAAGGTCTCGCCACCCGCGCCAGCGACCTGGATGTCATCTGGGTTAATGGTTACGGTTTCCCCCGCTGGCGTGGGGGCCCCATGTACTATGCGGCGGAGCAGCAGTAACCCCAATTTTCAGCTTGCTTTTTAGACTGTAGCATTTATATTAGATAAAGCTAAAATAAGCTTGCTAAATTTAAACCACTTAAAAGCACAAGCATTAAAAACGACCAATAATGACCGACTTCAACGTCAATAGACAGAGCAAAAGCATGCAATTCAAACCACTCCGTCAACTGGCTACCGCCATCACCACCTTACTGCTCACCACGCCCATTGAGGATGAAGACAAGCTCATGTCAGAAACCATCTCCAAAGCGCTGAAATATGGCTGGGTATGGCGCATTCCGTTAATTACCCGCATCGGCAATGGCTATGTTTACAGTTCCGATTACATTAGCGAGGAAGAGGCTAAGGCCGAATTGCGCGAATACCTCGGCCCCGGATCAGAGGGCGCCGATGCCCTGCACCTGCACTGGAATCTAGGACGGATTGAACGTCACTGGAAACACAACTGCGTGGCCATCGGCCTGTCACAGGGTTTCTTGAAACCGCTCAAAGCATTGCTGAACTCGTGGGACGACAGCGACTACTGGCGCAATGCGTGCGAGAACCTCGATATGTCGCCAAAACTGGTCGCAGTATTAGAGGCCTGGGATGCAGATGACAGCGTCGACCGGGTGTTATTTGAAAACATCGATGAACAGGTTTACCAACGGACTTCATGGTATTGCATGCTGGCCGGCATGGGCCGCTTCCCGGGACCGAGCAAAGAATCCCTGCGGCTGCCTACACGCAACCAGAAAAGAGCACGTGAGCAAAGCGAGAAGCAGGCGTGTTCTTTGCATTTTTCGTAACCCTGCTGATGGTGCCTTCGCTGTACGGTATCGGGCTTGATATCAGCGTCTTTTTTACTCCGACCCCAATTTTAATTAAGCTAGTGCTCCTTCCACGTGATAACTACTGCATATGATATTTGGAATCCTGATCAAACAAGGTCCATTTACACACCAGGCTTCTGACACAGCCTACCGCTTTGCCGTAGCGGCGCTTGCCAGTGACCACGAAATCTATCGTGTATTTTTCTACAACGACGGCGTGTACAACTGCAACAGGTTATCGAGACCACAAACCGACGACCGCAACCTGGTCTCCTTATGGTCAAAGCTGGCGATAGAACATGACCTGGACCTGGTGGTGTGTGTCGCCGCTGCACTACGCCGTGGTGTAACCGATGAGATCCTCGAGCAGGGGTTTAGAATTTCCGGCCTGGGCCAACTGGTAGACGCCGGCATCCAAGCCGACCGTACCATCGTATTCGGAGACTGAAGTGGAGAGGGTGGCAGAACAAGGCCCTGAAGTCGTTAAACGCTTCATGTACATCAACCGCAGGGCACCTTACGGCACCATATTCGCGCTTGAATGTCTTGAAATGGTGCTGATTTCCGCCGCATTTGAGCAACGGGTGAGCTTGGCGTTTTTAGACGACGGTATTTATCAGTTGAAGAAAAACCAGGACACGACGGCTATCGGGATTAAGAATTTTTCCAATACTTACCGGGCACTCAACGACTACGACGTTGAAAACATTTACGTTGAAAAAGAGTCTTTGGACGCGCGTGGCCTGTGCGCTGAAGACCTGATCATCCCGGTAAAAGTCGTCTCTACCCAAGTATTACGTGACCTCATGGCCGAACAGGATGTACTGATCAGCTCATGAATCACATACTGCATATTCTGAATAAATCACCTACCGAAAAAAACGCGTTTGCCACCTGTTTCCGGATGGCAACACCCGGCGATTCAGTCCTGCTGATCGAAGATGGCGTTTACGGCGCGCTGGAAAATGCTGAGTTTGCTAGGCAGATCAAGACTCGCCTGGATGATTTTTCCTTTTATGTGCTGGGCCCTGATGTCGCAGCACGGGGCCTTGGCGATACGCCTTTGATCGAAGGTATCAGCAATGTTGATTACACTGGCTTTGTAGAGTTGGTGGCTAAAAATGAGGTTACGCAGTCCTGGTTATAGGGCGCAAACTACATTTGAATGACAGGAACACGATGGCTTATAAACTTGACGGCACACTGATTGAGCACGATGAAAAAGGTTATATCACAGATATCAGCTTATGGAGCCCCGGCCTAGCCTTACTGATTGCCGCTGAGGAGAACATCGAGATGAACGATGACGCCTGGGAAGTGGTCAACTTTTTACGTAATTACTACGAGGAATACCAGATTTCCCCGGCAGTACGGGTATTGACTAGGGCGATCAGGGATAAACTGGGGCCAGACAAGGGCAACAGCAGGTATCTGTACGAATTATTTCCTTACGGCCCGGATAAGCAGGGTTGCAAAATTGCTGGTTTACCCAAGCCCACGAGCTGTGTTTAGCGGCAGCTGTGAATTGCACACCATCGCAACACCGGGCGGAAAAGAAAAGAAAACACTTGAACCTGTAGTTACTACTGAACCGCCCCGGCTTTACCGGAGACTCCATTATAATTTCCTCCTTTAATGCAGCCAAGTTGGCTACGAAAAAATACTTAAGGGAGATCTTTGTATCATAGCAAAAAACTTAAAAAACCCCTAATTATAGGGACTTAGCGCCACTTAGCGTCACTTAGATTTACTGCTTTTTACCATGTATTTCAGTGGGCAAAATAGCCATAAACTTAGGGGTTAAGAATTTGAATATCTTTAAGAATTAAAGCCAAGGCAATTGATTAAGCCTTGCCGCAGGGGAATCACCAAAAATACGTAAAATGAAATAATTTCGATTCGTCGCAAATGCAATAATTATTTAAGTTTCGACTCTGATGATTCATAATTAATTATTATGTTGCCGGTATAGCTCAGTTGGTAGAGCAATTGATTTGTAATCAATAGGTCCCGAGTTCGAATCTTGGTGCCGGCACCATTTATTTCCTCTATATACAACAGCTTACAGCGCTCAACCAACCAAGCACGAAACCTCAAAAAACTCTGTGTCACGCCTCACACAAAAAGGAATCATCATGGAAAAGTTACAACAGTTTTGGTCTGACCCGAAAACCGCCAACTTTCACTAAATTCTAGGGCTGCGGTGAGACATTCAAAGCGAAACGCAACGACGCAAAATTCTGTACTGGCAAATGCCGGTTTCACGCAGCGGAAGCTTGGTGCGGCCGATCGCTATGCACATTCTTTCATCGCCAGATACCCATACGAGGAACTTTCAACACATTTGAAAGAGACATTGGGAGCAAGGTAATTGCAGGTTCGCCATGAAAAACAATGCAGCATCTTTAACGGATTCCTTTTTAAACTGGTTTACTTTGCCGGCTGGATGCCCGTTTATCCGCTTGTTGGCGGCGGCGGCAACTTCGGTTTGCAGTGCTGGTGTTATGGGCGCGTTTGCAGCATTACAAAGCACAATGGCTAAATCGATGAAATAGGTACTACCGGTATCAAGCCGCAAAAAAATGCACCAACTGCACCATCGCCTCGGTATCATGCTTACAGTATTTAAGCAGGTCATTACGAATTTCTGCCTGCCGCTGCACGCTGGTATCCGGATGAATTGCTTCCAGGTAGGCCGTTGATGCCTGGGTACCCTCCTGAATACCCTCCAGAAGTGCGTAATCCATGGCCAGTGCAATGGTAGGCAATACGGCCTTGATGGACCAGGAGCCAAGCATGTCCGGGTGGTAGTAGTTGTCACGGGTAATAGGGTGCAGGTCGACCAGCCGGTCGATAATCGCTTGCAGTGGATCTGCCAGATCCGGGAACAGCTTGATCAGGTCATTAATGACCCTTTCCTCATACTTGGTGTACATCAACACTGGCCCTGCCGCTTCAAGTGCCGCAATCATCTGTTCGGCCAGGGCGCGCATTGGCGGATCACCCGATAAATCCAGAAATTCCATATGCTCCAGCACGCCTGCTGCCCACTCGATATGGCAAGACCATTGAAACGGCAGTGCCTGGTAGGGCCGTGTGCCTTCCCACACCGGTATCGCTGGACCGACGGTTTCGAAATCGAGATAAAAACGCGGATAAACCAGCGCTTCCACAAATGCCCTGGCACCAGGTAGAAGTTCGGCGCCCTCCTGGGTGGTTACACGGTGGATGCGTTGCTGTTTTTCACTGCTGATATCGGCGATCGGAACCTCCCGAATATCACAATGGCCGGCAGCGGCCCACGCGCCCAGCTTTTTGCTGCTGCCACCTAAACCCCGAACGGGGTAGCGGCTGTCGGTTGGCCAGCAGAAATCCATCAACGGACAGGCATAAGGCGACGTGCAATGCGGGCCGAGGGGCACATCAGGCACAGCCCCGACCACCGCCTCCCGGGCACGCTCGATCCAGATCGGCACCTGCGGCAGCAGGTCGAATACTGCTTCGGTCAGGTCATGCTCAACCAGCAAGCCAACGTAATCATCATCACCCTGGTAGACAAACTCATTGTTGATATGCGCCAGAGATATGCGGCTGAGCGGATAACCCGATTGCAAATGCACCCAGGCCTGTACCGCACAATCATTGGTATATTCAGGCTTGAGCTTAGTGGCTGCCTTAACCTCAACGATGCGCCAACTGGCGTCTCCGTTGTTATCAATGGGCAACAGGATGTCCTGGCGCACCAGCACATCATCGTGCTGCAGGGTGGCCTCAAACACCGGCGCACGGTGCAATGAAGTCATCAATTGCTGCGTTTGTGCCAGCGCCTGGGCAAAACTGCCGCCGTGGTACTCGATGTAGGTTCCGGCATTGCCATTGGTGGCGATGTCGCTATTGGTAGTGCTATCGCTATATAACTGGATTGCGATATCGCCCACAGCATGGCCAACAGCAAAAGCAGCCTCCGTGGCTTTGGAGTAGTGAGTCAGGTCTTTGCGATTGATTTCAAGATGCACCCGCTTTAAACACTGTAGCGAGGACATGATTTTGGATTTGGAAAGACGGATCACTAAAACGGCACTTCCAACGCGTGGCTGATAAATCGCATCAACGGGCGGGTAGCCAGCAACGCCGCCTCTACTTCATCGAGAAACTTCTCTGATTCTGCCATTTTCTGGTCACCATGTTGCATCAGGAAAAAGCTCTTGCGGTGTAAATCCACTATATTTTGATGCTCCGGATCAAATCCACGTGGCGCTGTTTTCAGGCCGTCGCCACGAATGCCACCGAACCGGCCTTGCAGTTTCTTATCATTAATGATTTTTCCCCAGGCTACCGGGCTATCAGCGATGGTTTCCCGGATTTTCAGGAGCTTCGGGCCAGGCGGCGTCCAGATGCCACCACCAAAAACCACGTGGCCCGGCTCTAAATGGGCATAGAAGCCGGGAGCATGTGCGTCTTTGCCCAATGCATGCCGAAACTGGCAGGCACCGTGCTCCTTATACGGCCGGCCATCTTTGGAAAAACGCAGATCCCGGTAGATGCGAAACATGGACCCACCTGACTTTTTGGCAATCGCTCGGTAGTGCCTGGAAACACCGTTCAGCCTTGGCGCCATAGCTTCAATAAATGTTAGCAGCGGCGTGCATACTAGGTCTTCGTAACGGGATTTGTTTTCGGCAAACCACGCACGGTTATTATTATGCGACAGCTCTTCGAAAAATTTGAAAAAAGATGGTTTGAATCCATTAAAAACGGACATGCCTAATCCTCAAGGTTTTCACACGCCAAGATCCCCGCAAATATTGATGAGGATAATACTACTAATATGCACGAATCGTTTATGCATGAAAATGAGTGTTTGCTTTTTATCTTGTAGGTAAAAGGAGCTTATCCAAAATTTTGGAGTCAGGGTATGCTGGCCGACCTGTTTCCTGTGGTCTCCTTGGCTGGTAAAACCTCCGCGGAAACACCCATGAATTATCGTCAGCTTGGCAGGTCAGTGAGCTTGCGCTTGGCGCTTGGCTCATGGGTCACCTTTCACAACCAGCCAAGGGTTAAAGATGTGGTTGAGATGATGGCCGCAGCTTATGCGGTGGGGGTCAGTTTTTTTGACAACGCGGAAACCTATGCGGGCGGCAAGCCCGAGGAAATCATGGGTGCGGCGCTGAAAAAACTGGGCTGGCAGCGCGGAACTTACCTAGTCTCCACCAAGTTGTATTGGGGCTTGCACGACGGCATCAACGAAAACAAAACCTTGAACCGCAAGTACCTGCTCGAGGGCATCGATGGTTCGCTGGAACGCCTGGACTTGGATTACGTGGATCTTTTATATTGCCACCGCGATGACCCTGCAACCCCGGTGGATGAAATCGTCTGGGCCATGCACAACATCATTGAGCGCGGCAAAGCGCTGTACTGGGGCACCTCGGAGTGGGAGGCAGACCGGATTCTGTCGGCAACTGAATTTGCGGAGCGCAACCACCTGCACAAACCAGTGGTGGAGCAACCTGTTTACAACCTCTTCCAGCAACACCGCCTTGCTGCGCAATACGAGAGCATATACCGCGATCGCGGCTATGGCTCTGCCACCTGGAGTCCCCTGGTCTACGGCCTGCTGACCGGCAAGTACAGCGACGGCATCCCCAGCGACAGCCGTGGCGCCTTGCCGGGTTTTGACTGAATACAAGACCAGTTAACCGATGCAGAAAGCCTGAGGAAAGTAGCAACGCTCAAACCAACTGCCGAGCGGATGGGTGCCAGCCTCGCGCAATTCTCGCTAGCCTGGTGCCTGCAAAACCCCCACGTGAGTAGCGTCATAACCGGTGTCAGCCAGATTGGGCAAATGCACGAAAACATACAGGCCCTGCAATTTAAAGAATGCTTCACAGCCGAGGTGATGGCACAAATTGACCAGATGTTATCGACTTAATAATTGGGGTTAGAGTAAAACCCATTAAGTAAGTATCCCCAGGCAAAGCCGGGGGCTTTAGTTTGTGAGCCGCTCAAAGCGGCGTTAACGGAACCG
>CAYZLS010000024.1:0-11979 GCA_964479355.1 uncultured Wenzhouxiangellaceae bacterium
GGGCTGGGGAGTTTACCACCCCAATACGCAGTTCGTCCGGGTTTCATATCGTGAAAGTCAATGACTATCGCGAGCAAACGCTGGTGATGTCTACGGAGTACCACGCACGACATATTATGATCCAGACCAATGACTTGCTTAGCCCGCGTCAGGCAATGAAAAACATTCGGGATATTCACGACAGAATATTAGGCGGGGAAGATTTTGAAACCCTAGCCAGAGAGTACTCGGATGACACAACCAGTGCGAACCTCGGTGGTGATATGGGCTGGTTCGTTCCTGCGGCATTTGGTGAACGCATGGAACAGGCACTGACGACGTTGAGTGACGGCGAAATTTGCGAGCCCTTCCAGACAGCCAATGGCTGGCACATTGTTGAGCGGCTTGGCACACGTGAAAAAGATGTGACCGTAGAGGCTACGCGCAGCGCTGCCCGTAGCAATTTGCAGAAACAAAAGATGGATATCGAAATAGAACGCTTTTTGCAGCAAATGCGTGATGAGGCCTTTGTAGATATCAAACTTCAATCATAACCCTGCCTATTTGGCTGGGTGCTGGCTGGTGAAATATGCGGGCTAAAGAGTTTCCCGTACTCACGGTAACTGCGGGCGAACCTGCGGGCATTGGCCCCGAATGCACTATTCGTTTGGCCCATGAACACCCAGAATTACGTTTGCTGGCAGTTGCTGACCCACAGTTGCTCTCAGCTACGGCCAAAGCCCTTAGCATTGAGCTACCCATTGTTCCATGGCAACCCGGCGCGGCCATTAGCGCTGGCCAGCTCAGTTGCCTGCCTATCAACATGGGCTGCAAACCCATCCTTGGCCAACCCGATGAGGCCAACGCCGGCTACGTTGTTGGCACGATCAAAGCGGCGGTAAAGCTGGTAGTTGATGGTCATGCCGGCGCATTAGTGACCGGACCGGTGCATAAGGGCATCATTAACCAGGCTGGGATCAGATTCAATGGCCATACAGAATTGCTAGCGGAATTGGCCGGGTTGAAAAAAGTCGTCATGCTGCTGGCCGTCGACAAATTCCGAGTAGCGCTGGTGACGACGCACCTGCCCTTGCGAGATGTACCCTACGCTATCACCATGGAAAATGTGCGCAGCACCATTGACATTACTCACAGCGCACTACGCCAGCATTTTGGGATTCACCAGCCTGTCATCCAGGTGCTCGGTCTAAATCCTCACGCTGGGGAGGGTGGATACTTCGGCGACGAAGACCAGGAATTCATCCAAACAGCCATTGATGCCTGTAAGACTGAAGGCATCAATGCAATTGGGCCAATACCCGCCGATACCGCATTTACCCCCAGCCGGCTCGCAGCTTGCGATGCCACCATAGCCATGTACCACGACCAGGGTTTACCGGTGATAAAACACGCAGACTTTGGTAAGGCAGTCAATATCACGTTGGGCTTACCGTTCATCCGTACTTCGGTAGATCATGGCACGGCATTGGATATCGCGGGTCTTAAGCGTGCTGATGCCTCCAGCCTGTACGCGGCGGCGATCGTTGCACAGGAAATGTGCACGTGAGAAGGTAATGCAACATCTGCCACGCAAACGGTTTGGCCAGAACTTTCTGCACGATCAGCAGGTCATCGACCGTATCATTGCCTGCATTGCGCCCCAGCCGACTGACCTACTGGTCGAGATTGGCCCGGGGCAGGCAGCGTTGACCCGACCGTTACTGGCCAGCGGTGCAGAATTGCATTGCATCGAAATTGATCGGGACCTGGTCGCACATCTGCAGCAACAGTTCTGCGCCAAGCCCAATGTCACTATCCACGCCTGTGATGCACTCAAGGCCAACCTGCCAGAGATCACCGGCAATCGCCCGTTCCGGCTGATCGGTAACCTGCCATACAACATCTCAACCCCGCTGATTTTTCGGGTCCTGGGTTGGCATGAACAACTGATCGATATGCACTTCATGCTGCAAAAAGAAGTGGTGGACCGGATGGCGGCAGCGCCGGGTAGCCGGACTTACGGGCGTTTATCGGTAATGGCCCAGTTTCGCTGCAATATAACTTCGCTTTTCGATATCCAGTCACAAAGCTTCACTCCCGTCCCCCGAGTTTGCTCCAGCATTGTCCGGTTACAACCCAGGCATGGGGAACCCATTGATGCGGTCCAGCAGGGTAGCCTTGAACGAGTGGTCTTGGCAGCCTTCTCACAAAGACGTAAAACTTTGCGCAACAGTCTTAAAACCCTTTTTTCTGCAGAGCAAATAGAGAGCACCGGAGTCGATTCTGGTCAGCGCGCGGAACAACTCAGTCTGTCGCAATTCACCGCACTTGCCCGGGTGTTATCGTATGATGAGGACTGAAGCTCACATCGGGAACCCAATACATTGCCAAGTAAAACTGACTTATCCAAGACCAAACGGACACTCCCGGTCTAGGTAGTGGCACGGCCAGAGTTTCTTGGTCAATACGAAGATCAGTATGCCTTTGCCTACACCATTTGTATCACCAACCGATCCGATCGCAACATTACTCTGCGTAACCGCCACTGGATCATTACTCATGCGGATGGCTCGATTGAAGAGGTGATTGGTGAAGGTATTATTGGTGAAACGCCCGAGTTGGCGCCGGGCGTTTCTTATCGCTATACCAGCGGCGCCCTGATCCCCACATCGGTGGGCTCAATGCGGGGCTCCTACGGCTTTGCCACGGGTGATGGCTGCTCCTTCCGGGCTGAGATTCTTGAATTTACGTTGCACACCCCAAATAGCCCCCACTAGCCCGCATGTCAACCTACCTGATTGGTGACTTGCAAGGTTGTTATGACGCACTGCAGTGATTGCTGGACAAAATCTATTTTGATGCGGGCATCGATAAACTCTGGCTTTGCGGTGACCTGGTGAACCGGGGTGGTCAGTCACCGCAGGTATTGCGCCTGTTGAGCAGCTTGCGCCAAGCCGTCAGCGTGACACTTAGCACTCATGACCTGCACCTGCTGGCAGCACAACAACGTCATCCGGGTGGGGGTTCAAATAATTCGGAATTCAATGCGGTACTCACGGCCCCTGATTGTGACACACTGCTTGATTGGCTGACAGAGCAACCCCTGGCCTGCTGGTCGCCGGAGCATCGTTTGTTACGGGTGCATGCTGGCGTCATACCCCAATGGACCTGGCAGGCAACCATCAGTGCCGGCAATGAGGTCGCTGCGATGCTGCGCTCTGAACAACACAATAAATTTTTACGCAAAATGTATGGCACCAAACCAAAACTCTGGCGCAATGACAGAACCGGTTGGAAACGGTTGCGACTGATCACCAATATATTGACCCGCTTACGCTTTTGCGATGAGTTAGGAAGGGACGCTTACAATAGTTATGGCCCCCCGGGAAGCCAGGCACTTGAATTCAAACCCTGGTTCAAACATAAAAACCGCCTGACGAGAGATATAGCCATCGCTTTCGGACATTGGGCGGCGCTGGGGCTGCGTCAAAAAAACGCTATATCTCCATGGATTCTGGTTGCGTCTGGGGTGGACCCCTATTGGAAGACCGGGCGCTTTACCAGGTTGAGTGTGAGTAGTGGGCGGTTAAGCGGGCTTGATCCTTAAGAGTTCGGTGATTCGGTAAGCGTGCTGATTTTTGTCATCGGCTTTAATGAACCGTTCACTTAGTTGTTGCCACTGCGCGGCATCCCAGCGGGGGAACCAGGTATCAGCTTGCGGCTCAAGTTCTATCAGGGTAAGTACCATGCGCTGCGCTAGCGGCAGTGCCAACGCATATAATTGACCACCCCCGATCACCATGATTTCCTGATGCTCTGCAACATCCACGGCCTCGCTCAGCGATGTGCTGAGTACCGCCCCGGGTGCTATGAAGTCCGGGTTGCGGCTAATGACGATGTTTTGCCGCCCGGGTAATGGCCTGCCAATGGCCTGCCATGTCTTGCGACCCATCACGATCGTTTTACCCATGGTGACCTGTTTGAAATGTTGCAATTCTGCCGGCAAATGCCACGGTATCTGGTCAGCGAGTCCGATGCCCCTGTTTTTCCCCATCGCGGCAATCAGCGTAATCTGTTTTTGCATCTCAGTTCAAACCGCAATCGGTGCCTTGATTCCCGGGTGGCACTGGTAGTTTTGTAATTCAAAATCCTCGTAAACAAACTCAAACAAATCACATTTTTCCGGGTTCAATTGCATCACCGGCAAAGGGAATGGCTCTCGCGCCAATAATGTTTCGACCTGTTCCAGGTGGTTCAGGTAGATATGTGCATCACCGAGCGTATGAACAAAATCACCCGGCTTAAGATCCAGCACCTGCGCAATCATCATGGTTAACAGGGCATAAGATGCGATATTAAACGGCACACCCAGAAACACATCGGCACTGCGTTGGTACACCTGACAGCTCAATTTTCCGCCCGCTACATGGAACTGAAACATCGTATGGCAAGGCGGCAAGGCTTGCAGGCCAGCACGGGCATTGGCCCGGGGGCTTTGTGATTCATCCGGTAAAACTGCCGGGTTCCATGCAGAAACGATATGCCGACGGGAGTGCGGCCTGCTGCGCAGGGCATCGAGCAGCAGCGTCATCTGGTCGATGTGTCCACCATCGGGTGTTACCCAATTACGCCACTGTGCGCCATATACAGGACCCAGGTTGCCATCCTCATCTGCCCATTCATCCCAGATTTTTACGCCGTTTTTTTGCAAGTATTCAACATTGGTATCGCCTTGCAAGAACCACAGCAACTCATAAATGATTGAGCGTAAATGCAGCCTTTTGCTCGTCACCATGGGAAATCCCCGGGCCAGATCGAAACGCATCTGGTAAGCAAACAAGCTAATAGCACCCACCCCGGTTCTGTCTTGCTGGCGGCTGCCCTGAGCCAGGATATCTCGCAAAAGTTGCTGATAAATTTTCACGTTTTTTGCGGATGCTGGCGGGCGGCGCGGTACGCCATCAACATGATCATCGCACCTGCTACCAGCATGGGTAATGACAGCAGCATGCCCATGGTAAGCCAGTGCATGGCGAGAAAGCCCAGGTGCGCATCAGGCTGGCGGAAAAACTCAGCAATAATTCGAAATAACCCATAGCCAAGCAGGAACAGACCGGCAACGGCGGCCCTTGGCCGGGGTTTGGCAGCAAACCACATCAGCGTAATAAACAGGGCCAGACCTTCCAGGCCGGCCTGGTAAAGTTGGCTGGGATGCCGCGCCAGGTGATCCAGGGCTCCGGAGCGCCAGGCTGTCTCAAGAGCAGCAGAATCGCCTGCGCCAAACCCGGTGGACTTGGCAAAAATCATGGCCCAGGGCACATCCGTCAAGCGGCCCCATAATTCACCACCGATAAAATTTCCCAGCCGCCCAAACGCCAGGCCTATCGGCACCAACGGCGCCACGAAATCGGCGACCTTCCAAAAAGACCTTGAGGTGTGCCGGGCAAACCAAGCCATAACCAAGATCACACCCAGCAGCCCACCATGAAAAGACATGCCGCCATCCCACACCCAGAACAACGAGAGAGGATCCTGGCGCAGAAGCTCAAAACCGTAGAACAGCATATAACCAACGCGGCCACCAAGGATCACGCCGAGCATGCCATAAAACATAATGTCGCTGACCTCCTGCTGCTGCCATCCCCACCAGGAGCGGGTTTTCACGACGCGATTGCCAATACCCCAAAAGGTCAGAAAGGCCAGCAGGTACATAATGCCGTACCAATGGATATCCAGTGAACCGATGGATATTGCAACTGGGTCGAAATTGATCAACAGATATTCGGGCTGCACCCGGCAACTCCCAGCAACAGAATCGCTGGCAGCATAAGCCAGTCTCAGGGTACTGGCAAGCCATAGTCTTTTCCAATATGAAATGAGTCTGAAGGGGCGTGGTGTTTCCAATATGAAAAGAGTATGAGTTACACTGCTACACGTTTTCGCCATTAGGGTGTTGTCATGCTTGAGTTTGCTCTGCCCAACATGCATGCGTTGGCCGTAATGGTCATGATCGTGTTCGCGTTGGTGCTGTTTACGCGTGACAATATTCCGTTGGAGACCACCAGCCTAGTGGTACTGGTGGTGCTGGCGGCCGGTTTCCAGGTATTCCCATTCGAAGCGGACGGCAAGGTCTTGGCACCGAGCGACTTTTTCCTGGGGTTTGGTAACCGTGCCTTAATTGCGGTATCTGCGCTGATGATTGTTGGCAAGGGCCTGATTAGCACTGGCGCACTGGAGCCCGTGGGCCGACTACTTGCTAAGCTGTGGCGACGCAGTCCCGTTTTCTCGTTGCTGCTGACACTTGCATTGACTGCATTTCTCAGCGCCTTCATCAACAACACACCCATTGTTGTATTAATGCTGCCAATCTTGATCGGGGTGGCAGTCAAGACCGGCATGTCACCGGCGAGTACGTTGATCCCGATGGGTTTTGCCAGCATCGTTGGCGGCATGGCAACTACCATCGGCACTTCAACCAACCTGCTGGTGGTCAGTGTTGCCGCCGATATGGGCATGGATCGTTTCAACATGTTTGATTTTGTCGGCCCGGCTATGATTGCCGGCTCGGTTGCAGTTTTATACCTGTGGCTGATCGCACCTCGGTTAATCCCGCAACGTACACCACCCATGAACCGTGGTATATCCAGAATCTATACAGCACAAATCAGACTGGGTACCGAGAGCCCCGCGGTTGGTCATTCGCTGGCTGACGCCATTACCCGCTGTGGTGAGAAGGTCAAGGTGGAAACCATTCAGCGCGGCAAAGGGATATTCATCAACCCTTTACCAGATGTCAATTTACGCGCAGAGGACCGCATCGCGATCAGTGCTTCGCAACAAAATTTGCGGGAATATGCCCGCCTGCTAGGTGGCACACTTTACGCTGGCGAGCACGTGGTCGATGACAGTAACCCACTGTCGGCCGAAGGGGAGCGCATCGCTGAAGTTGCTATTACACCAGCCTCCAAGCTCAACGGAGTCTGCATCGGTAACGCGTGTTTACTGTCCCGTTACAACCTCAGGTTGCTGGCATTTAACCGCTTTGAGGGCTTGGAAAGACGTGAATCTCCCGGGCTTGATGAAACCCGTTTGCGGACCGGTGATGTACTGCTGGTGCAATCGAGCCTGCAGCACCTTGCTGAACTCAAACAAAGTTCAGACTTTCTCATTCTTGACGGCAGCATCAACCTGCCAAGAGCCCGCAAGGCACCCATTGCGTTAGCTGTCATCATTGGTGTAGTTGCATTGGCAGCAAGCCGTGTTATGCCAATTGAAATCAGCGCACTGCTGGGCTGCATGGTGCTCATCCTCACGGGTTGTCTGAACTGGAAAGACGCTATGAACGCACTGAGTGCGCAGGTCATATTGATTATCGTGGCTTCACTGGCGATGGGCATGGCTTTACTCAAGACCGGTGGTGCAGATTATCTAGCCAACCTGTTTGTTTACATCACCTTTGATGCGCCCCCCTCGATCGTGCTGATGAGCTTGATGATGATGATGGCTGTGCTGACGAATATTGTGTCCAATAATGCTGCTGCCGTCATCGGCACACCCATTGCGATTGGTATTGCACAGCAACTGGGGTTGCCACTGGAACCCTTTGTGCTGGCAGTCCTGTTTGGATCCAATCTCAGCTTTGCTACACCAATGGCTTACCAAACCAACATACTTATCATGAATGCCGGTGGTTACAAATTTGGAGATTTTGTTCGTGTTGGTGTGCCGCTGACGATTATTACCTGGCTGATTTTAAGTTCAGTTCTAATCTGGGCTTATGGTTTGTAGGTGCATTTTTTTTCGCATAGCGCTATATTATCTGGGCCAGACAAGATTCGAGTCGACGGCAAATTTACACGATTTGAGCCTTTTCAATTGACGAATTGCTGAACGGTATATAGGATTGCTGCTCTGTTGTAGTAGAGTGCCCGACTAATTTTTCCCATTCAACATATTTTTGAAGCCATTGAGACAAAGCATGTTAAACAAAAGAAAGACTATCTGCCTTATTTCCTCGTTCTTCATTTACGCCATTGCAGGCCTGTCAACGTCGGTATTCGCCGTGACTATCAATGAAGTAATGCAGGAAGGAGAGCGCCGTGCAGACGCTGGCGTCAGAGAGCAAAAGAAGGTTGATTCTGTAGCCGATCAGACCGAAAAAATCGTCAACGATTTTCGGGCTGTAACCAAGGTTGTGGATGGCCTGAAGATCTACAACGCTCTGTTACAGACCCAACTGAATAACCAGGAAGCCGAAATGCAGGCTCTGTCTGACTCAATCAGTAATATTGCGCTGATTGAACGACAGATATTCCCGTTAATGACCCGCATGCTGGATTCTTTGGAGGCGTTCATTAATCTGGATACCCCATTTTTGATGAAGGAGCGTACCGAGCGCGTTACACGCTTGCGTGAAATGATGGAACGTTCAGATGTGACCGCAGCTGAAAAACTACGCCGCGTTGTTGAAGGCTACCAGATCGAAAATGATTATGGCCGGACCATCGAAGCTTACAAGGGCTCCACTGATGTCAATGGCAGGGAACTGGAAGTTGACTTCCTGCGCATCGGACGTATTGCCTTGCTCTACCAGACCGTGGGTGGCGCAACCAGCGGGGCCTGGGATTCAGGCGCTCGACAATTTGTTGAACTCCCACCGGCAACTTACCAGGCGCAGGTTGCACGGGGTCTGAAGATTGCCCGGAAACAGGTAGCACCGGATCTGCTGGTGGTTCCGGTAGCCGCACCTGCGAGGGCAGTGCAATGATGAACTTACTCAAGAAAATCGGCCTGGCTAGTGGCCTGATACTGGCGCTCACCGTGTCCGCGCATGCAGCCACAGCGATCTCACTGGATGAACTTTTGCAACAGGTGAAATCGGGCCGCGTTAATGACGCAGCCGATAATAAAACCCGGCTTGACGCTTTCCGCGCCAACCGCGCTCGCCAAACCCAGGCGCTGAACGATGCCAGGGCTGAACAAAAACGCGAAGAACAACGCTCCGCGCGGATGGAAAAACAGTTCGAAGTCAACGATGCGAAAATCATCGATCTGGAACGCGCTTTCCAGGAACGCCTCGGCGGTCTGAAGGAACTGTTTGGTGTGCTGCAACAGGCCTCGGGTGATGCCCGTGGACAGTTTGAGACATCAGTAACTCAGGTTCAGTATTCTGAGCGTACCGATTTCCTGCTTGAATTTGCCAAGAAGATGGGCCAGTCGAACCGCTTGGCTTCACTTGAAGAGATCGAGCGCTTGTGGTTCGAACTGCAACGTGAAATGACCTCAACCGGCAAAGTTGAAAGCTTTAATACCACGGTTGTTAATGCCAATGGCGAAGAAGCCGTTCAGGAAGTTACCCGCATTGGCGCATTCAATGTCGTGTCCGATGGCAAGTACCTGGAATTCGTTCCCGAGACCGGGCGACTGGTCGAGCTGCAACGTCAGCCGCAAAGCCGGTACACCAATCGCATTGGCGATCTAACCGGTGCATCCTCAGGATTATTTCCCATTGGCCTGGATCCAACCCGCGGTCAGTTGCTTGGGTTGCTGGTACAGTCACCGAGCCTAGCAGAACGCATTGCCCAGGGCAAAACTGTCGGTTATGTCATTATTTCTCTCGGTATCGTCGGCTTGCTGATGGCCTTATGGCGTTTGTTCGTGTTATCAGCAACCAGCGCCAAGGTTAACCACCAGATCAAGAATCTTAACCAGCCCACCACCAACAACCCGCTTGGCCGCGTTCTGAGTGCCAGTAAGGAAGGTGGCACTGAAGATCTTGAGACCATGGAACTGAAACTGGGTGAGGCCATACTCAGGGAAACGCCGAAACTGAACGCCATGCTACCGCTGTTGAAGATTATCGCTGTGGTCGCGCCATTGCTTGGTCTGCTGGGTACAGTGACTGGTATGATCGTGACCTTCCAGGCCATTACGCTGTATGGTGCCGGTGATCCGAAACTGATGGCCGGTGGTATATCAACCGCCCTGGTAACCACGGTTCTCGGTTTAACGGTTGCGATTCCGATGGTGTTCTTGCATACGCTAGTTTCCAGCCGGGCCAGGAGATTGACCCAGATGTTGCAGGAAGAAGCCGCAGGAATGATCGCAGAACGTGCCGAAAAACAGCATTCAGCCTAAGGTAGTCGTTACATGGATCTGATTTATTACTATCTGCCGGCACTGGAGACAGTTCGGGATTTTCTGGAAATGGGTGGAGGCGTGCTGTACGTGATTGGCATGCTGACTATGTTCATGTGGGTGCTGATCGTCGAAAGGTTGGTTTATCTGCGCTTTGGACACCAGAACCTAGTAACGGCCACACTGGGAATATGGAAGGCTCGCACCGACCATAAAACCTGGAACGCTCACCAGATACGCATCCGCCTGGTATCACAAGTCTCATCACAGGTGGAACGCAATATATCGATGATCCAGACCTGTGTGGCCTTGTGCCCGCTGCTCGGTTTGCTGGGCACAGTGACCGGCATGATCGAGGTGTTTGAAGTGATGGCCATATCCGGATCAAGCAGTCCCCGCTCCATGGCTGCCGGTGTATCAAAGGCAACCATTCCAACCATGGCCGGCATGGTTGCTGCATTATCAGGAGTGGCTATGGGTACCTATTTAAAACGCACGGTGAGCCGGGAACGCGCATTGCTGGCGGATCACCTGGTCATAGAACACGAGTGACAAGTGTCACTGGAGAAATGAATGAAGCAATTCTATCAGCCTGAGCCCGAAGAAGAATCAGAGATTAATATCACACCCATGCTGGATGTGGTTTTTATCATGTTGATCTTTTTTATTGTCACGGCGACTTTCGTTAAAGAAGCAGGCATTGATGTTAACCGGCCCGATGCAGCTACCGCTGTGAAGAAAGAAAATGCCAACATCCTGATAGCAATCGGACCCAATAACGACATCTGGATCGACCGGCGGCAGGTCGACATCCGCTCGGTCAGGCCAAATATCGAACGCCTGCACGCCGAAAACCCGCAAGGCTCAGTCGTGATCCAGGCCGACAAGGAATCCAAGACGGATACCCTGATACAGGTGATGGATGCTGCCCGCCAGGCTGGCGTTTATAACGTTTCGATTGCAGCGAATGAGCCTTAAGAACAGTTATGTCGGCAACTATTAATCAAACTTTAGCGCAAAACCAGGCTGGTAATCTGGTCAGATTAGCAATTGGTATCGTGCTGGCACTGAGTGTTACCCTAAGCCTGTTCTGGGTAATGCAATACCTGATTGCAACCGCAGACCGGTCGCTGAATGATGACACCGCCGGAAATCTTCTGGATTTTGTCCGGGTTAAACGTGATGAAGCCATCGAACGCAGGCAACTGAAACCCAAAAAGCCGGATACACCGGATACACCGCCACCGCAACCCCCCACACCACAAATGGATGACCTGAACCCCAACGCTGAGAAAATTGCCATTTCTGCTGTACCGGTAGAAACCAATATCCAAATGACCGGTGGCTTCAGCCTGGGTGTGGGTGAAGGCGATTACCTGCCCATTGTTAAGGTCGCTCCGATCTACCCCAACCGAGCGCTGAGCCGGGGGGTGGAAGGGTTTTGCGTGGTGCAATACACCGTCACCAACCTGGGCACAACCAAAGATCCCGTGGTCATTGATGACCGGTGTACTTCAAGCCTGTTTCACCGGGCTTCGTTGAATGCCGCGCTTAAATTCAAATACAAGCCCAGGATTATTGATGGCGAAGCCGTGGAAGTTCTTGGTGTACAGAACAAATTCACTTATGAAATTACTGAATAAACGCATGCTTTTGCGGGCAGCTTCAAATTCGACGATATGCAAACTATGGTCAATAGTCGGCCTGGCAATCCTGATACTTGCACTGGCTTCACCTGCCAATGCGCAGAACGACAACAAGAAGACCCAAAAAACCAAGCAAACGGTGGCCATGAGCCTGTCGGTTTATGAAGCCTTAATGGAAATCCAGGAACTGGTTGAACTCGAGGACTATGTAGGCTCT
>CAYZLS010000025.1:0-11850 GCA_964479355.1 uncultured Wenzhouxiangellaceae bacterium
GCGGGACGTAGTCGTTTTACTCTGTCGACACTGCAGGCTTCAGAATTTCCCGTTACTGATCAGGTAGAAACACTGGAAAGTTTGGCGGTAAGTGAGGCTGCACTAAAGAAAACGATGGATAAAACTTCGTTTGCGATGGCAAACCAGGACGTCCGTTATTACCTCAATGGTTTACTGTTTGAGTTTAGCGGTAAACGTTTACGCGCCATAGCAACCGATGGCCACAGGTTGGCAATTTGTGATCTTGAAGCTTCGGTCGAGTTGAGCAGCAAACGGCAACTCATTGTGCCGCGAAAAGGCGTGATGGAATTGTCCCGCATGCTATCCGGTGATGAGGAAGAAGTAACCCTGGGCATTGGGCGGAACCATATTCGGCTGAGTAAAGGTGATACGGTTTTTACTTCCAAATTAATTGATGGGCGGTTTCCAGACTACAGGGCGGTTGTGCCGGTTGGTGCGGAGAATCAAATACTGGTCGATCGAGTGGCATTTACCCAGGCGCTACAACGCGCAGCCATTTTATCGAACGAAAAATATAAAGGCGTGAGGCTGGAGGCCTCGGACGATATGGTCAAGATAATCGCACATAACCCACAACATGAAGAAGCAGTGGAGGAAATCGAGGCCGAACTTAATTTTGAACGACTGGCGGTGGGATTTAACGTCACCTACTTACTTGACGCCCTGATAGCCATTGAGACTGAACAGGTGTCGTTGGAACTGAAAGACGCCAACAGCAGTTGTCTGGTGTCTGCGCCCGACTCTGATATCAATCGACATGTGGTCATGCCGCTCAAGTTGTAGTACCGAAGTTTAGAGTCGATTAATACAATTGGCTGGTCGGGCGGGATACCCGCAATATACTTATGCTGTCCAGTTTCGCATACCCCTCGGGTTACGCCTTAGAAAATGATTATAAAAAGCTTTATTATCAATAACTTAAGGAATATTAAATCCGCTAAAATTGAGCCTGCTCCCGGCCTGAATTGTTTTATAGGAGACAATGGTGCAGGCAAGACCAGCCTGTTGGAGGCGTTGGTTTTACTGTCGAAGGGTCGCTCCTTCCGGTCAGGTCAGGTTTCCGCTTTGATAGGACCTGATAACAAACATTTACAGATTGTTACAACCATCAGGAGCCAACTCAGCGGCTCGCACCAACTGGGGTTAGAGCGCAGCGCTGAACAATGGGTCGCAAGACACAATGGTGAAAATGTGGCACAGCTGAGTGAGCTGACCCAATTGCTACCACATGTTTTGCTTGAACCGGGCAGCCATCGATTGGTTAGTGGTCCGCCCAAGGAGCGGCGCAGGTACCTGGATTGGGGTGTGTTTCACGTGAAACAGGGCTTTCTTTCGCTGTGGCGCCGGTACAATCGAACGCTAAAACAGCGCAATGCCGCTTTACGACGTTCAGAACCTGATGTTGTAGAGAGCCTTAATCCGCAATTTGTCAGCCTGGGTGAACAATTGCACCAGGCTCGCGAACAGTATGCCGAACGTTTGGCCGAGATACTTCAACACCAACTGACACAACTTGACGCGACACTGGCCGGAGTCAGGTTGCGTTATCGTAAAGGCTGGGCAGGAAACGACCTGGAAGAGGCTATACAGCAATCCGGGCAACACGACGCAGAGAGGGGAACAACCGGTTCAGGGCCACACAGGGCAGACTTATACCTCTCGCTGAATGGGGTTCCGGCAAGAGAGCGCATGTCAAGAGGTGAACAAAAAGTGCTGACTGCCGCAATGATACTGACTCAGGCTCAGTTAATCTGCGCGTCTGAGGAAAAACCCATTTTACTGCTGGATGACCTATCGTCAGAACTTGATGAGGCTCATTTTAATAAAGTCCTGGCCGCCGGCTTAAGCTTGGGTGTGCAGACTTGGTTAACCGGAACAGGACAGTTGCCGTCATTTGCAGCCGAAGTTGAAGGTTTTGCAATGTTTCACGTGAAACAGGGTGAAGTCGCCCGAGGCGTAGTATCCACTAACTGAGCCCCCTCCCGCGAGAACCCCTTATCTGGCTGCAGGGAGCAGTCTGAAGTGCAGTGTAAAAGGAGATGAAATTGTCGGAAAAACAGGCTTTTACCGTCTAAAAATGATACAATAACACCCGCTTAAGAACGTTTTTCACCCACGATAAAACAAGCCGGCAATCATCACGCCCAGCGGAGGCACAAGACCTGTTAACAGCAGGCCTCAGAGGTTATATGAACAAGCAAAATTATGATTCCAGCAACATTAAGGTACTCAAAGGCCTGGATGCGGTACGCAAGCGGGCTGTAAGAAAAAGACCTGGAATGTATATTGGCGATACAGACGATGGTACCGGGCTTCACCACATGGTTTTCGAGGTGGTCGATAACTCAGTGGATGAAGCGCTGGCGGGTCACTGTGATTTGATCAGGGTTGTAATTGAGCTGGGGGGCACCGTCTGTGTATCAGATAACGGTCGTGGTGTGCCGGTGGACAGGCATAAGGAAGAGGGGCGCTCCGCCGCGGAAGTCATCATGACAGTGCTGCATGCCGGTGGAAAATTTGATGATAATTCCTATAAGGTTTCCGGCGGCTTGCATGGGGTGGGTGTTTCGGTGGTAAATGCCCTGTCAGATCAGCTTGATTTAATCATCAGTAGAGATGGTCATGTCTGGCATCAGTGTTATGTGATGGGGGTTCCGGTTGCGCCGCTAAAAAAGGGAGATAAGACCAACCGCACGGGAACAGAGCTGCGGTTTCTTCCCAGCAAAACGGTGTTTTCAGATACGGTCTTTCATTATGACATTCTAGCCAAGCGCTTACGTGAATTAAGTTTTTTGAACTCAGGAGTGCGGATTGAGCTGTGTGATGAGGTTAGTGGAAAACAGGATGTATTTGAGTATGAAGGTGGGATCAAGTCATTTGTTGAACACCTGGGACGTAAAAAAACCCCATTACATCAGACCGTTATGTATTTTGTAGGCTCCATAGATGAGATTTCGGTCGAGGTTGCGATGCAATGGACTGATGCATACCAGGAAAATGTTTTTTGTTTTACCAATAATATCCCGCAAAGAGATGGAGGTGCACACCTAGCTGGCTTCAGGGCGGCACTTACCCGCACAATGAACCACTATATTGATGAATCGGGAATCGCCAAAAAAAACAAGGTATCAATGACAGGTGATGATGCGCGAGAAGGGCTGGTGGCAGTATTGTCGGTTAAGGCACCCGATCCGAAGTTCTCATCACAGACTAAGGATAAACTGGTGTCATCCGACATCAAGCCGGTGGTGGAGTCACTGGTTGCGTCCCACTTAAAGGATTTTTTGCTGGAAAACCCGGCTGAAGCCAAAACGATCACGCTGAAGGCGGTAGAGGCCGCGCGGGCCCGAGAAGCGGCACGTAAGGCCCGGGACATGACTCGTCGCAAGGGGGTTCTGGATATCGCCGGACTGCCCGGCAAGCTGGCAGACTGTCAGGAAAAAGACCCAGCGTTGTCTGAACTGTTCCTTGTAGAGGGTGATTCGGCCGGCGGCTCTGCCAAGCAGGGTAGAAACAGAAAAAACCAGGCAATTCTGCCGCTTAAGGGGAAAATACTGAACGTGGAAAAGGCACGTTTTGATAAAATGATCTCTTCAGCGGAGGTAGGAACCTTAATTACTGCGCTGGGTTGTGGAATCGGCAGGGATGAGTTCGATGTTGAGAAGTTACGCTATCACACGATCATCATCATGACGGATGCTGATGTAGATGGCTCGCACATCCGGACGTTGTTACTGACCTTCTTCTACCGGCAAATGCCAGAACTAATCGAGCGTGGCCATATTTATATTGGCCAACCGCCGTTGTATAAAATTAAACAGGGCAAGCAGGAACATTATCTGAAAGATGATGCGGAACTAAATGAATATTTGCTGGCGCGCGCGATGGATAACGCGTCATTGGTTTTTGATCCGGATGCACCTCCATTGTCAGGAGAGGCATTGGAAAATCTGCTCAGAGACTATATGGCTGTTCAATCGGCTAATGCGCGGTTGGCGCTTCGGTATGACTCTGTTTTTCTAGACCAACTAATTGATAATAAATGTTTTTCTGTTGACTGGGATTTGAAACAGGCGAATCTGTGGTGTGCTTCTGTGTGTGCTGGGATGACCCAAAACTCACCACCCAGCGTGAGTTATAAGTTAAAAGCTGAAGAAAACGAAGGCGAGCTTGAATTGCTGTTGAGTAAAACCACCTACGGTGTGTGGGACACAACTCGCATACGCAGGGGTTTCTTCCGTGCGCCGGAATACCGGTTAATCGGCAAGTTGGCTGACACTCTGTATGAATTGATACAACTAGGTGCGTTGGTGCGCCGGGGTAAGGCTGAGCAGGCCATTACAGGCTTTGCGCAGGTGCACGACTGGTTGGTTAGCGAGAGCCGGAAAGGTAGGAGCTTTCAACGTTTTAAAGGTTTGGGAGAAATGAACCCCGAGCAACTTTGGGACACCACCGTCAACCCGGAAACAAGAAGATTGCTCAAAGTAACCATCGAAGATGCCGTTGCGGCAGATGAAATTTTTACCACGCTTATGGGTGATGTGGTAGAGCCACGGCGTGAGTTTATTGAGCGTAATGCCCTGTATGTAACCAACCTGGATATATAAGGGCGCTTAGCCCAGCAAGGCAAGGTTTGCGACACGGGCGAATAGACCCTTGAGTTTTGTGAGCAAATTTAGGCGATTTTGACGAATTTTTGGGTCATCATCCAGCACCATTACCTGCTCAAAAAAGGCCTCAATGCTCGGTGCTAAGCTCGCCAGCAGACTCAGGGCAGCAACGTAATTCGCCTGATTGTAAAGCCTATCAAGTTTAACAGTGATAGTACTAATTTCAGCGAAAACATGCCTTTCTTCTTCGATAATTAGTATATCTTCATCAATATCGTTAAAAGTATTCTGGCCGGATTTACGCAAAATATTACCAATTCTTTTATTGGCCGCCACTAGGCTGGTTGCGTTTTCATGAGCCATGAACCCGTTCAGTGCGTCCAGTCGCGCCGCAAGGTCAGGCAGTGAGCTCAGCGGGGCATCCAAAACGGCATTAACTAACCCGGTGGAGTGCCCCTGGTCGCGCAAGTAATGTTTTAGTCGCTCCAGGATAAATGCCCGCAGGTCGGCAAGAGCGTCTGCTGAAACAGCTTGTTGCTGATTCATACTCAACGTTGAAATCTTAAGTAAAGCATCAAGCTCAATGTCAAGCTCGCTGTCTAACAGTATGCGAATCAATCCTAATGCCGCACGACGCAAGGCAAAGGGATCCTTGTTACCAGAAGGTTTGTGTCCGGTTGCAAATATTCCGGTTAGTGTGTCAACTCGGTCTGCCAGTGATACAATTTTTCCCAGCGTATTGTCGGGTAATTGGTCACCCGAATGGCGAGGAAGATAGTGCTCGGCAACGGCTTGCGCTACATCGTTGCTGGCGCCACTGCGGCGGGCATAATACCCACCCATAACCCCTTGAAGCTCCGGAAACTCACCCACCATTTGGCTAACTAGGTCACATTTACACAAGCTGCCGGCCTTTTGTGCCGCCGCATCATCAAAACCTGTTTCTTCGGCAATCGTCTTCGAAATAGTGGCTATTCTAGCCGATTTGTCACCAACAGAGCCTAACATCTTTTGAAATACCAGTGTATCCAACCGGGGCAACCAGTCTTCGATTGGTTTTTTGTTGTCCTGCTCCCAAAAAAACCTGGCATCTGCCAGGCGGGGTCGGATCACGCGCTCAAAGCCTTTTTGTACCGCCTTAGTATTTTTGCTTTCGAGGTTTGCAACGGCAATGAAACGGGGCAGTAGAGCGCCCGTGTTGGCGTCTAGAACAGGAAAACACTTCTGGTGTACCTGCATGCTGGCGATTAATGCCTCAGCAGGGATATCAAGAAACGCTGAATCAAAATTGCCACCAACGGATCTGGGCCATTCAACCAAGTTGGTGACCTCCTCCAGCAAGGCCTCTTCAACCAGTGCTTTACCGCCGCCGACTTTGCCGAGACGATTGACTTGTTGCCTGATCAATGTCTTGCGCTGATCCTGATCTGCAATGATATGAGCGCTATTGAGTAGCTGCTCATAGTCATCAGTTGAGTTGATTTTGTGTGGGCCCGGACTGTGTATTCGATGCCCCCAGGTTAAATTACCGGCTTGCAGCCCAAATAAACAGCCCTCAAGCATGTTTGCTCCGTGTAACACTATCAACCAGTGTACGGGCCGGATAAAACTAAAATTATTGGCTGCCCAGCGCATGGGTTTAGCTACAGGCAATCCCGCTAACACCTCTTCCAGTAGCGGAAATAAAAGATCTCGAAGTTGCCTACCCTTTTTTTCAAGCCGATAAAACAGCCACTCACCGCCGTCTGTTTTCAGCGTTTCCAGTTCAGTAATGTCTTTGCCCACTGATTTAGCAAACCCCAAGGCCGCGGGAGTTGGCTCATTGTTATCAGCAAAGGCCACCCTGACCGCAGGGCCCTTGCGCTCTACTATTTGGTCGGGTTGTTGCGCAGCTACTTCGGCGATAAGCAAAGAAAGGCGCCTGGGAGTGTAGTAAACCCGGCTGGCTTCTACAGCATACTCCAGTTGTGCTTTATCGAGCCGGGCAGTTAAGCCGGCCAACAATGCTTTACCCAGCGTTGGCAATGATTTAGGTGGCAACTCCTCACAGCCCAATTCGATCAGCAAATCCATATTAGCTGGCATGCTGCATCACACGATTGCTGCACACGGAGTAAGCTTGGGCCAGGATGTTAAGCATCTGAGTCATTTTTTAAGTCTGGAAAGCCCAACTCTTCCCTTTTGGTGTAGTAGCTTTCTGCCACTAACCGGGACAGATCTCTGATCCGCAGGATAAATCGTTGTCGTTCCGTAACGGATATTGCCCGTCGCGCTTCCAGCAGATTAAACGTGTGAGAGGCTTTCAGGACCTGTTCATAAGCCGGTAATGGCAAACACAGTGTCACCAGATTTTTGGCCTGGGATTCACAGCTATCAAACCAGGCAAAAAGCACATCGGTATCAGCGTGCTCAAAGTTGTAGGTGGATTGCTCGACTTCATTCTGGTGGAAAACCTCACCATAAGTCACTTTTTTGCCACCCACATCAGTCCAGACAACATCAAAAACACTGTCTACGTTTTGCAAGTACATGGCGAGGCGTTCCAACCCGTAAGTGATCTCGCCCAACACGGGTCGGCATTGCAAACCACCCACCTGCTGGAAATACGTAAACTGGGTAACTTCCATGCCGTTGAGCCAGACCTCCCAGCCCAGACCCCAGGCCCCCAGCGTTGGAGATTCCCAGTTATCTTCCACAAAGCGGATGTCATGTACTGCAGGATCAATTCCGATGGCTTCGAGCGAGCCCATGTATAACGCTTGGATGTTCTCCGGGGAGGGCTTCAATACCACCTGGTACTGATAATAATGCTGTAAGCGATTTGGGTTTTCGCCGTAACGACCATCTGTAGGGCGGCGGCTGGGCTGCACATAGGCAGCGCGCCACGGCTCCGGGCCTATTGCGCGGAGAAAAGTTGCCGGGTGAAAAGTGCCCGCGCCGACCTCCGTATCAAGCGGCTGCACCAGCACGCAGCCTTGGTCCGCCCAATAGGCTTGCAGGCAATTAATAAAATCCTGAAAAGTCATGAAAATCCTGTGGCACCAGGGTTACTAAGCTGTAGTATAGCCAACGGGAAGGAAAGACAGAAGTGGGTTGGAAAAAACCAGCCCGAAGCACACGAACCGACAGTCCGCTTGCGCGCATAATGCAGGTACTTAACTCGCGACCTGAAATGAAACAATGAAACCGATTGTATTGCTCAAAACCGGTAACACCATTACCCGAATCAAGACTCAATTCGGGGATTTTGAAGACTGGTTTGCGGCTGGAACGGGGGTTGCGGATATGTTGCAAGTGGATGTGTTCCGGCACCAGCCACTACCTGAGCCGCAGGCCTTGTCGGGTGTTCTGATAACGGGTTCAGCTGCCATGGTCTCCGCACGCGAAGACTGGAGCGAGCATTGCGCGGCCTGGCTTGCAAAGTTTGTTCTTACAGGATTGCCAGTCCTGGGGGTTTGTTACGGCCACCAATTACTGGCACACGCGCTGGGTGGGCGAGTAGGCCCTAACCCTGGCGGCCGACAAATCGGGAGCATAACGGCGAACTTGCTTGCAACTGCGGCAGCAGATCCATTGTTCGGGCATTTGCCGCAAACATTCATGGCGCAATCATCCCACTCAGAAAGCGTACTGGAAATGCCCCCGGGTGCTGTGCGACTAGCGCATTGTGCGTTAGATGAAAACTTCGTCATTCGGTTTGCGGAGAATGTGTGGGGGGTTCAGTTTCACCCGGAGTTTTCCGGCCCCGTGATAAGCCAATACATTAGATACAGGGCCGAGGCATTGCGTGAGGAAGGGCTTAATCCGGAAGAACTTATTGCCGGGGTCGTTGATACTGAAACGGCAGGGACGATCTTGAGGAAATTTGCTGACATCGTGGTTGCACACGACAATCCTACGTCTCTACGGTGTCGACCTTGAATATTACGCCATCAATGCCGGTAACCCTGATGGCTGTGCCGGCGGGCAGATCCGGCCCCTTAACCCGCCAGGTTGAATCATCCACGGTTACTTTTCCCTCACCGTTGGTGATGGCATTATCCAGTGTGAAAACCCTGCCGATGTATTGATGGCCCCGTCGGTTCAGATGGGGTTGGTCGATTTGTAGCGGACGATCTTCGCGGTATTTGCGCCAGGCGAGTATTGCGCCAATAGAAGCGATGGCGAATAATACCAACTGGATTTCTACCGGGATGGCAGGAAATACCAGCAGGATCATGCCAACAGCGGCCGCTGCAATACCCAGCCACAGGAAAAAGAAAGCCGGCGCGGTCAGTTCAAGGATCAGCAACAGGCCGGCGAGTATCCACCAATGCCAAAACACAATATGTTCCAGCCATGCCATCATGGGTTGGGCGCTGCCGGTTTTTGGTTGGTTAATGCGGCCTTGGCCAGCTCGGTAATACCCGCCAGAGAGCCAAGAATGCCGGTGGTTTCCATCGGTAACAGCAGGGTTTTCTGATTTGGGCTGGTGGCGAATTCTTTTAGCGCTTCTACGTATTTTTGCGCCACAAAATAATTGATTGCTTGGATATCACCCGCAGCGATAGCGTCTGAAACGGCAGTAGTTGCATTGGCTTCAGCTTCTGCCAGGCGCTCACGTGCTTCAGCTTCCCTGAAAGCTGCTTCCCTGCGACCTTCTGCATCCAAAACGATGGCTTGCTTTTCGCCCTCGGCGCGTAAAATCTCTGCCTGCCGGTGGCCTTCAGCTTCGAGAATGTTGGCGCGTTTTTCACGCTCTGCCTTCATTTGTCGGGCCATGGCGTTGACCAGATCCATGGGTGGCGTAATATCCTTGATTTCTATCCGCGTTACTTTCAAGCCCCATGGCGTGGTGGCTTCATCCACGACCGACAGCAACTGCGCGTTGATGGTATCGCGTTTCGACAGGGCGTCGTCCAGATCCATTGAGCCCAAAACCGTACGTATATTGGTGATCGTGAGGTTCAATACGGCGTGTTCCAGTCGAAAAACCTCGTAGGCCGCCTTGGCGGCATCGAGCACCTGGAAAAAAACCACGCCATCAACGGTCAGAACTGCGTTATCCTTGGAGATAACTTCTTGTGAGGGTACGTCCAGCACCCGCTCCATCATGTTGACGCGCTGACCGACCCGGTTCACGAATGGAAGCATCAAATGAAAACCGGGGCCGAAAGTGATGTAATAGCGGCCAAAGCGTTCAATGGTATATTCATAACCCTGTTTAACAATAACGACCGCTTTGCGCACGATTACAACGGCCAGGATTACTACGATAACCGCCCAAATCAAAGAATTTTCAAACATTTCACAACCTCTTTATTTTCCACGAAAAGGATAACAGAAATGACGGTTGACAGGATGCGCCAGAAGTCATTCATGCGCCTTCAAGATGCATGTCAGAATGCTTGTTGAATGGCCCGGATTAGCATGAACGACGAGGACCGACTGTTTGCGAAAAACCAAGTAAAACCAAGGGGCTTCCGGTTTGATGGGTCGGTAGTGCGGGTGTTCCCCGACATGATATCCCGCTCTGTCCCCGGCTATGAGTTGGTGATTCCGATGCTGGCCATGCTGGCGCAACGTTACGCCCAAGACGACTCAAATATCTATGATTTGGGTTGCTCGCTGGGTGCCGCCAGCCTAGCCATGAGTCACTCGGTGCGAGTGCAGGGTGCAGAAATTATCGCAGTTGATAACTCTGCGGCCATGGTGGGCCGCTGCCAGCAGGTGCTGGCGGAAAACCCTGGCTTGGTGCCGGTTGTTGTCCGCCTGGAAAACATTCTGGACACCCACATTGAAAACGCCTCGGTGGTGGTGCTTAATTTCACGCTGCAATTTCTTGAGCGGGACCAACGACAGGCGCTAATTAATAAAATATCAGCTGGAATGTGCGATGGCGGGGTGTTGATTCTGTCAGAGAAAATTTGTTTTTCAGATGCCCGGGAACAGATCGACCAGGCAAACTGGCATAACGATTTCAAGCGCACACAGGGCTATTCAGAGCTGGAGATTGCCCAAAAACGTAATGCGTTGGAGGATGTCTTGCAACCCGATACCGAAGCAAAACACCTTGAGCGGTTCAAGGCAGCCGGGCTAAATTATTCGCGCCGCTGGTTTCAGTGCTTCAATTTTGTCAGCTATATCGCTATTCGGTGAAAAACCCTTATCTGCAAATGTGTTTGGCCGGCTGGCCGGTATTGGCGAAACTAGCGTGGCAGAAATTACAAAACAGCCCACACGGAGACCGGGCACGCTGGCTGGCAACGATTGACAGCCTGCCTGCGAGCGAGCCCTGGGCGGAACTCAATAGTGTTACTCCGGCACTGGGACGACCGGTTGATAGTCCAGATCAACTCAAGGTAAAACTGATGCAGTTGCACCCCTGGCGGAAAGGACCGTTAATGTTGGGCGGTGTCAAAATAGAAACCGAATGGCATTCAGACTGGAAGTGGGATCGCATTGCACCGCCGCTTGATTTGGTGGGACAACGAGTACTCGATATTGGCTGCGGTAATGGCTATTTCGGCTTGCGTATGTTGGCTGCGGGGGCAAAGTTGGTGGTTGGTATTGACCCGACGCTGGTGTTTGTGATGCAGTGGCTGGCAATGCAAAAACTTAGCCCCGGGCTGGACAATTATGTTTTGCCACTCGGTGTTGAAGACCTTCCAGAAAAGGTGGAGTGTTTTGACAGTGTGTTTTCGATGGGTGTCTTGTATCATCGGCACAGGCCGGATCAACACCTGCAGCAACTAAAGAAATTGGTCCGGCCCGGTGGTCAGATTGTGTTGGAAACGTTGATTCTGGAAGGGACCGATGAGCAGGTATTGGTGCCGGATGGCCGCTATTGCAGGATGCGTAACGTGCACTTCATTCCAACGCTGGTAACACTGCGGGGGTGGTTAGAGCATGCCGGGCTTACAGCCATCCAGGTGCTTGATGTGAGCAAGACCACCACCGAGGAGCAACGCAGTACCGACTGGATGACATTTGAATCCCTGGGTGAGGGGCTGGATCAAAACGATCAGACATTAACCGTTGAAGGCCATCCCGCGCCGGTCCGGGCGGCGCTATTAATCCGCGCATAAATCAATGGCACTAACCGCTGGTTTGGTGGTCATAACTGGCGCCGGGGAAACAAAAATCTAACCGAATGATTCAACTACAGAAAATCAGCCGTATTTATCAAATTGGTAACCAGGCTATTCATGCGCTGGCCGCGGTCGACCTGCATATCCAG
>CAYZLS010000026.1:0-11766 GCA_964479355.1 uncultured Wenzhouxiangellaceae bacterium
CGGTGAAAAGACAAACCTTTATTCCAGTAAGAAACATCGTAAGTCGCTTATACAGCAGTTAAAGATCATGCTTGCAAGTGCAGAGAAGCTGAGGGACACGCTAACGATCAAACTTGCAAAAAAGGAATTGAAAATACTCAGTAAGAACGAAGAGTATGAATACAAACTTTATTGAGAGACAGATAGAAAGTAGTTTGATTAAATCCAGGGTGAATACGATAGATTGACCTTCTCCCCATAAAGGTAACCAAAAAAGTTGGGGAGGTTAGAAGATATAGACGCCCCCGACCTTAGCTGAACCGAGGGCTACCATCAACGATGGATACCTCAAATTTGTAAGCTTTAAAGCTCTAACCAGCATGCAAAAACGGAGGCGTCTATATCTTCTATCCTCATCGCCCCCCTTTGACAACGTGCGGTTGGAGCAAATAATAATCCGAATAGGCATAGGCGCCCTGGTCTGTTTCAAGCACCAGTACTTCGCTGTCATCCACCGTCGCCCAGGATTTGGGACCAAAGTGTGCTTTCTCCAGGCTCAGTTGCAGGTACTGCGGCGCTTCCGGGACAGGAACAAAGTTTGCAACATGCTGCTGCGACCGGAACATCAATCGTGTATTGAACATTCCTAAGTAAAAATTAATGCCGAAAAAGATGATAAAAAGAAACACCAGGAGTTTGGGGCAGGGGCTGCGGTCAGTCCGCCAAACGGCCACTGAAATGATCAGTCCGCTGATGGCCATTAGCGCAAGAATCTCTTTGTTGTACCAGACAAACATTGTAAATTCACGTGAGGACTGGACCACCCATTGGCTGATATCGGCGAGGTCTTTGAACAGGATAAAAGCACTGAGTTGAGCAATTAGCATGGATAACCAAAAGGTGATTTTTTTGTCATCATTCTTTCATCTCGCTCTGAATCAATGTTTTTCAAGTATAAAGGGCTTGAATGAAATCTGTACAGACAATGTCCCTCTCAATGGTGGTCCCGAGTTGTGTTTGATAAACCTGTTCATTGTTGGCAGAAGATTGTGATACGGTTTGCGCCCCTTGACTTAGTATCGTGTCAACCCTATAAAACACAGGAACACAATTAAAACAGGTAACGCAGGTTTATGGTTAAAAAACCCTTTGCATCCTCTGCCGACCTCGGTGAGAAAGTAGAATCCCTGGAAATTCTGGCGGATGGCGTCTACGCTCTTATCGCAGAAGGTGATCCCAATGTCGGCGCCATTGAAGGAGAAGATTTCCTGGTGGCTTTTGAGGCCCTCGCAACCCCCAAAGCGGCCCGTGACTGGCTGGCAAAGCTGCGCGAGCATACCGACAAACCGGTGAAATACCTGGTGCTGTCCCACTACCACGCGGTACGTGTGCTGGGTGCTTCCACTTTTGAAGCAGAAGATATTATCACCAGTAACGTGACTCGTTCCCTGGTCGATGAGCGGGGAGCGGCTGACTGGGACAGTGAATTTGGCCGCATGCCGCGCCTGTTTCGTGAGCCCGAAGAAATTCCCAGCCTGACCCATCCTACCATCACCTTCAGTGATCAACTGGAAATTCCCCTGGGTGGGGATTGCGGTAGCCTGGTGCTAAAATTTTGTGGCCGGGGCCATACCCAGGGCGATATCGTCGCCTGGGTGCCCAAGCACAAGATCCTGTTCAGCGGCGATCTGGTGGAAGTAGAAGCGGCGCTCTACACGGGGGACGGTTTCCACTTCGACTGGTCGACAGGCACGCTGGACAGTTTGAAAGCACTGCAAGCCGAGCAATTGGTGGGTGGACGAGGGGCGGTTGCCCAAGGCAGGGAAGAGGTGGATGCCGCCATTGAACAAACCCGGGATTTCCTGACCGCCATGATCGATATCGTTGGCGAGGTTCACCGGAACAATGGTACCCTGAAAGAAGCGTTTGAAAAGACCTACGCCCATCTGTACCCGAAGTTCGGTCAGTGGCCAATTTTTGAACACTGCCTGCCTTTCAACGTGCAGCGCCTGTGGGATGAGTTTGATGGTATTGACCTGCCGCGCATCTGGACGGCCGAGCGGGACCATGAAGTATGGGATCAGTTACAGGACTGATTCCCGGTCATTCCTCGGCGATCAGGCCCACGTATAGCCCATCTAGCAGATCGTTCGCCCCCAGTTTGGCCGCGCGCCCGATTTCCTTGTCCAGGAGTTCAATACTGAGCTGGCCCTCGCCGTCCTCGGCCACCACTTTGAACCGGGTTTTGTGGTTGAGGATAAAAATCCTACCCACCGGCTGAATGCCCAGAATGGACTGTTCCTTGTGGATCTTTTCCACCCTTTTTTCGATGGCAGCTATGAAATCCCGCACCTTGCCGGCAATTGTCTTATTGCCCAAACCACGGGCATCTTGTGTTAGTTGTAGCCGGATAGCTGAAGGTGGGCCGCCGATACCATGCAGATACCGGTGGGCGTCGGACGCCCGGTCGAGCAGCTTGAAAGAAACGACGTAACCCTCAGCGTCGTTATCTGCATCCCTGGTAAAGCTTATCTCGACCTGGCTGATCACGTCCTTGCGTATGTCAGCGCCGGCGGTGATTCCGATGGACCAGATCCGGTAGGCCTCGAAAAAACCGCGCACCAGGGCGTGCGTGGCCGAGTCGAGTTGCGATTTCAACCGGTCGACGCAACACATTGGTTAAATCGCTCCGCCGGTGTTTCAAAGTCTAACGTTTTTCTAGGTCGTTCGTTTAACTGTCTTGCCACTGCATTGAGCTTCGCTTGTGAGTGCCTTGATAGATGTGTTCCCTTCGGGAAGTACTGCCTGAGCAGGCCATTGGTATTCTCGTTGGATCCGCGTTGCCATGGACTTTGGGGATCGCAGAAGTAGACGTTGATGTCGGTTGACAGCGTAAATCGTTGGTGATCTGCCATTTCACTGCCACGATCCCAGGTGAGCGATTTGTACAGCTCCTTGGGTAGTTTGTGGGCTTGCCTGATCAAGGCATTGATCACTGTCTTGGTGTCTTTACTGTCAACCTTGCCCAGCATCACATAGCGTGTGCGTCGCTCAACCAACGTCGCGACCTGGCTGTTCTTTGTGCCGAAAATGAGATCTCCTTCCCAGTGACCGGGCACGGCACGATCCTCGACCGAGGCTGGCCGTTCGCTGATCGATACCGCCGCGGTAATTTTGCCTAGCCCTTCACCTTTGAGACTTGAGTACTTAGAACGCCGCATCGCCCGTTTCCTTCTAAGGTGCTGAAGGAGCTCCTTTTTCAAGGCACCACGTGCTTGTATGAAAAGACTGCGATAGATGGTCTCGTGTGACACCTGGTAATTCTCATCGTCCGGATAAGTGCATTTCAACCAGCCGGCGATCTGATCCGGTGACCGGAGCTGCTTGAGCTTCTTCGCCACGATACAAGCTAACGCACGGTTCTCGACCAGTTTACAACGCTTGGGACGATGGGCCCGATCCCAGGCCGCCTGCTCAGCTTGATTAGCCCGGTAACATCGACGGCCACCATTGCGATTGATCTCGCGGCTTACGGTGGACGGAGCGCGTCCCAATGACTGGGCAATCGATCGGCTCGATCGACCCGCCACCACACCACGAGAGATCTCTTCACGTTCAGATATCGTCAGCGCTAATCGTGAACGTCGCCTGGATTGAGGCCGTATCCCGCCGTGCTCCGCAAGTATGCGTTGTACTGAGGAATGCCCCCTGTCGAAGAGGCGAGCTATCGTATGTAAAGAATCGCCTTTCTGCCAACGATCCCACATCAATGTCTTATCAGTCTCGGTGTAGTAAATTCTCGGTCGCTGCTTCATTTTCAACATCTCCCTCTCTATGCTTAGAGAATAGATGTTGCATTGACCGGTTGAGATCACAGTTCAATGGAGTCATTCATGGTGTTATTCTCCGGTCAGGAATACCCGCTGGTCTCATGCCACTTGGTTCGCCAGCACCAGGCCTGGCTCAGGCGTGTCTTCCAAGCCCCAGCCTCCCATCAGGTAGTGGTGTACCACCCGAATGGCGATCAGCCCGATCTGCTCTTCAAAGCCCTCTAGGCCTCCAAAACGTTCAATCAACTTGCCGCCCACGTAGTCTTGCATGGCATCCAGCATCCAGATGGGTATGAACTCGGCGAATGCCCGTTGAGATTCCTCCTGTACTGCCTCAATGAAATCGCATCCGAATGCGAACCAGGTGCGGTCGGTGACCTCAAACCGGCCAGGCACGAAGGTATTCCAGTCCAGATCGAGGAAACCGCGCATGAAGCGGACGAAGTTCCAGATGTGATAGTCCGGCATCAGCCCGTAACAGGCATTGGGCAGGATGGTGTCCGAAGAAAACAGCACCTTCTCATCGGCAAACCAGGCACTCATATTGCCCGTTCCATGGGTCGGCCCCGGGTTGAGCAGAGTGAAACGCAGCCCATCGATGTCCATCTCGTGGCGCTTGCCTGACAGCCTGCGGGTCGGTATCAGCTGCCCTTTGGCGCAGCGTAGTTCGATCACTCTGGCGCACATCTCGTCCGCGATGATCTCGGCGTCCGGCGCCAGGTCGTCGGCAAAGCCGGCGTGATCCAGGTGGTCGTGACTGTAAATAATGGTGCTGATGGGCTTGTCGGGTATGGTGTGCGCGATCGCCTGGCAATAGGCGCGGGCGGCGCCCGGTGTGCCGAAGGTGTCGAAAGCGATGACGCTGGTGTTGCCTTCCATAAAAATACTGCGCCGCTCGCCGTCGCTGACAGTCCAAAGCCGCTCTGCGAGTTTCTGCACTTTCATGCCGGGCTCACGCTCCAGGTATTCCCGGGCGTTTGGGGCAGTGAAGACACCGGTATTTGTTTCATTCATGATTTACTTCCCCTTACAGTGGTGACGTGTCTGCTTGCCAATTACCCTCGATGCCCCAGCCACCGGTAAGGAAATGCTGCATGTAGCGGGACAGGTTCATGGCGCAGTATTCACCGTAGCGGAACAGATCACCGAACTCCTGGCTCAGGTTGGTCTCGGTGTATTTTTTCACCTCTGCGAAATCATGCGGATCGAGGCCACTGATCACCGCTTGCTGTGCGACGTCCGACATGCGATCGAAGAAATCCAGGCTCTCAATGAACCCCTTGCGGTCAGTGATCCAGAAGTGGCCGGGAACAAAAAGGTCCCAGTCCAGGCTGAGCAGGCGCTTCATCACAGGCACATACGGGACCAGGTGCCAGTCGGGGAAGAAGGTGTAGCCGACCCCGGGAATGACAGTGTCCACCATGAACAACAGCTTGCTTTGGGGCAGATAGGCAGCAATGTTGCCGTCGCCATGGGTCGGCCCCGCATAAATCAGCTCAAAATAGGTGCCGTCGATCTCGAAAGACTTACGCTCGTCGCTGAATACCTCAGTAGCCGGCAACTGGCCATCGGCGCGGCGCGCCCGCACCACCTTGTCGCACAAATTATGGGCAATGATGTGGGCCTCGGGCGCCATGTCCGCCGCGTAACCGGTGTGGTCGAGATGGTCGTGGGAATAAACGATGGTATGTATCGGGTTGCTGGGAAACACCCTGCCCACAGCACCTGCGTAAGCGCGGGCAGTACCGGGGGTAGTCAAAGTATCAAAAGCCACCACACCCTGTTTGCCCTTGAGAAAAATGCTGCGATAAATTCCCTCGCTTACGGACCAGATGTTGTCCCGTACCGGTGTGTAACTGATGTCCCGCCAAGTGCCTTGGATAGGGATATTCCCACCCAGCGTGAAAATGCCACAGTGCTCGCAGGGTGTGTCAGGCACACTCCCTGCTTCGTCGTTGTTACTGCTCATAAATTTCACTTCCTCCAGGGCAAGTATTAGCCGACCCTAATCTATTATACAGGATGTCAGGATGTCCCTGGATTTGTCGATCCAGGCTTGTGTCATCGGTCCAGGCGGTGAATCATCGGCCTTACGCATCAAAAAGCAGTCCAGGTCCTCTGGATTGTCGATATCCATGCTCAATGCTGAATCACGCACCACCTCTGCCATTTCGCCCAGCAGCCGCTGGAATCGGGCCAGGCTGTGACTGCCGAACACCAACGGAAAGGCCAGGGGAAGCGGCGTCAACAGCAGGTTGGTGCTGGTACCGGCCTTGCACGCGGCCAGGCGGATGGTTTTGCCGGAACGGTGGGTAATGAAACGCCGCAAAGGCTCCGGCTTCAAGAACGGCAGGTTCGCGTGCACGATCAATATCTGCCTGGCTCCTTGTTCCTGCGCAAAAGCAGCGGCGCACTCCAAGTCTGAATTCAGGCCACCACCGGGAGACACCCGGAACCACTCGACGCCGGCATCCAGGGCCAGTTGCTCCGCTGCAGGATCTTCGCTTACCACCAGCACCCGTTCGACCGCCTCAAGCTGAATTAGTGCAGTGAGCACATCCGCCGCCATGGACAGCATCAGTTCCGTTCTTGGCGCCGCCTCCAAAACGGGTGCGAGGCGCTGCTTGGCTGTGGCCAGGCGCTTCAACGGCACCAAGGCCCAAAGCCCGTTTATGACCCCCCTGCCCAGGGTAGAGATAAAGTCAAGGACCTGCCCGGCCAGGGTGATCTTGTCCGGTATATCCTTCATGATCGTGTCACAGATATGGATCGACAGGCGCTCTTCCAGTTTCCGGGCTGAATCTTGATCGCAACAGTCTACAACCAGACCGGTCAACAGCCCTGCGTAATGGTCGGCCACTGCCTCTACCGTGACCGGCAAGCCCAGTTCCTGCATGATCTTGGCCGTCGGACCTTTGATAGCCTGGCCCCCGACGACGGGGGAGACCGCAATCACCGGCACGCTCGTATCGCTTAATGCCTGGCGAACTCCGGGTATCGAAAGAATCGGATCAACGCTCAGAAAGGGGTTTGAGGGGCAGATAATCACTCCTTTCAGGGCAGAATTCCGCAACGCCCGGATAAAACTTTCGGCGGGCCGCGCAGACTGCGAACCCGCAAAACCAATGCTGCGAACCTGAGGCCCGCAACGCTCTCGTACAAAATAGTGCTGGAATGCCAGGTGCCCCTGGTCCGTCTCCACCTCGGTACGTACCGGATCGTCGCTCATGGGCAGGATTTCATGGGCGATACCGAGCCGGCGGGCGATGTGCGCTGTCACCGCACTGAGTGACAAGCCCTGGTCCAGCAGTGCCCGGCGCACCAGGTGCAAGCCCAAATCCTTGTCTCCCAGGCGGAACCAGGTTTCACCGTCCAGGTGCTCTACCTCGGCCAGGGCGTTCCAGCTCTCACTACTGCGTCCCCACCCCTGCACCGGATCGACTACCCCGGCCAGCGTGTAGCAGACGGTGTCCAGGTCAGGGCAGATAAGTAGTCCTAGGTGTTCGAAGTCGTCGCCGGTATTGACTACCACGGTCAATTGCGAAGGATCCAGCACACGACTGAGGCCAAGCGCGAGTTTGGCACCGCCCACGCCCCCGCAAATGGCCAGGTAGCGTTCAGAATTTCGGCTCATGTTGCTACCGGCGCTGCTTTATTTTTCGAGGCCACGAAGTTCACAGAAACAGGTCGTCAGCGATCGGGCGCAAAAGAGTGCTCGCCGTTCCTTCACCGGTTGCGGCCAGACCCCGGGCCAGCACCAGGGGCCTGGATTCGTCGGCGCCACCCATCAGCAGGGAGGCGGCCGCAGCGAGTTCGTCCGCCACCGCTACTTCGGTCACTTCCAGGATTCTACCGAGCAGGTCCGGCTGCCCCCGCCGGTCGTCAATCACCTCGACACCGGCGCTACCGATACACACCCCGCAGGTCCCGATTCGCCAGGCCCGGCCGAAGCTGTCGATGATCATTACCCCGATATCCTTCCCGGCCGCCCCACCGATGCACTCGCACAGGCCCGCCGCACTGGCGTCTGGATCTTCCGGCAGCAGGAGCACCTGTTCGTCGCCCCGTTCGATATTGGACCGGTCGATGCCGGCATTGGCGTGCACAAAACCAAGCCGGTGGCGAACAATCAGGATCCCGGGGACGCAACGAACCACCCGCTCAGATTCCTGCAGAATCAGTTCCACCAGGCGTGGGTCCTTTCCGCACTGTTCAGCCAAATCCCGCGCTGCACGGGAGGCATCAACCGCCGCGAGTTTCACATATCGGTCTTCTGCTTTGGAGACTATCTTCTGAGCAAGAACAAGAATATCTCCGTCTCGCAGCGCCAGTTTGTTGTGCTCCAGCACATCAAGAATAATGTTGTCCAGGGCGTCGTGCGGGCGAATAGGGGGAAAACCCGAAGGAGCGAACAGTTCTAGGCGTTGCTTTGTCAATCCTTTCGACTCCTTGTTGTGGCTAGCGCAAGATCGGCTGCTACTGCACTCAAGCCCCCGATAAGGGTGTACGTGCCAATGTCCTCAACGTCGATGGTCAAGGCGTCTTCTTGTATGACCCGGCAGCTCAGCTCTTCCACCGGTTGACCGCGGCCAGGATGATGGCGGCTGTGAACCAGACGTATGCCCGGTCTCACAGAACTTGTCCCGATAATTTAATCGTCCCTGCTGTCTCTATAGTTACTGTCCCTGTTTTTAAGACAGCCCGAGGCGCGCCGCAAAGCTGATTTGCGGCTCAAAGACACCGGCCCTGAAGATCAGCAGCCGGAATGCGTAGAAGCCGGCCACGACGCCGGCCGCTGCAAGCAGGCCGCTCAGGGTGGAGGCGCCGAAGAACCACAGCGCCAGAATCGGCAGCATCACACCGGCACCGAAGACCACTGAAAGGAATGGCTTGGCAAAACGGCCCCTGGTCAACAACTCCAAGGATTGTCGTGCGCCCACGGTGCCATGATAGGTCGTGTGCAACAAGCTGAGTAGCACTAGTAATGTCACAGCGACAAGGGCGATCACCACTTGGTTGAGCAGCACCGGATCGATGTCCTTGAAAAACAGGTTCAGGGCTAGGGCTACCGCAGCGCCGCTGGTCAGTGCGTACACCAGGCTGGCAACCGGCATTAAACCGGAATTCCACAGTGCTATAGCCGAAGAATGGGACATCGCAAAACCCTGGTAGGTCATCACCAACAGGGAAGAGGCGGCCGCCACGAATTGCACCAGTTTGCCGAGCATGCCGCCTCCGCTCCAGCCAAACAGGGCGTCCAGCACCACCAGCGCCCCGCAGGGTACGAACACAACGATACCCATCAGGCCGCGGCTGATCCAGGAACGGTCCGGCCGCAGAATGGCCCGCCAAGACTTCATCGGCACGCCCATATGGCTCATGTGATAGTAGGGCTTGCCGACTCCGGTGCAGAGCAGGCCGAGCACCATCCCGGGCACGAAGTCAAAGTACAGGGAGATCAGGAACAACCCCGCCCCCAGTTCACCGAAGAAAAATGCGGTGGCCATGTGAAAATCCCAGTAGCTCTGGAACCGGTATCCCAGCACGAAGCTGTCACCGAAAAACGTTGTCTGATTGGGGGACATTATAAATTACGCTCCATATAAGTGTGCTTGCAATCGGCACTCAATCGATATAGTAGACCTTAGGCTTGGTGTTCTTATCCGCCAGAGGCGTCCTGCCACCGCGCTCACGGATCAGCCGGCTGGGCTTGCTGCCGGGGTCGTCCAGGTCGCCGAAAATGCGCGCATCGGTGGGGCAGGTCACGACACAGGCCGGATCCAGATCCGCGTCCACCCGCTGGCTGCAGAAGTCGCATTTGATCATGGTGCCCGGGGTGAACCGCTTGTAGCCATCCTCCTCGAAGGGCGTGAGTTTGCCGGTACCGTAGAGCCCCTTCTCAAGTGATTCTTTGGTCACCTGGCTGCGGGCATTATAAGGGCAGGCCACCGCACAGGCGCCGCAGCCGATGCATTGTTCACCGTCCACCATCACGATGCCATCATCCCGTACGTAAGTTGCACCGCTGGGACAGACCTTTTCGCAGGGTGGATCCTCACAATGATTGCACAGGGTGGGGATGTAGACCCGCTTCACAGACGGGTATACGCCGTATTCCTCGCTCAGCGTGCGGGTAAAAAAAACACCTTTCGGCAGGCTGTTTTCCTGTTTACAGGCAACCACACAGGCGTTGCAGCCAATGCAGCGTTTCAGATCGAAAACCATTCCTAGGCGAGCCATCAGTGCACCCCCTTGCCTGTGGCGATGTGGTCGACTTCGTCGTATACCGTTGTGCCTGCAGCGGCCTCCTTGAGGAATGCAGGCCAATCATCCAGCCGGGTCAGCTTGACCCGGCACCCGGTTTCGGGCTGGCCGGTGACGGCGTCCGTGTTGGCAAGGTCGTAAGGCAGCAAGTCGTTGAAATGCCCACCGGCGTGGAGCACGCTCTTGTTCTCGGTGCGCATGCGCGACAGCGAGTTGGAGACCCCGATTGCATCCGGATGAATGGTCTCCACACCCGATACACGGCCAAAAATCGGGCCGCCATGGGGTGACTCGAGCTTGACGATGTCACCGCTCACCAGCCCCTTCTTCTCCATCGTTTTGGAATTCAACAGGATGGCGGTATGTACCGGATCACGGAAAACGATTTCCTTGATCCAGGGATTACTCAGGCCTTCTCCGAAGTTGAGCGCGATGTCCTTGAAGAAGAAACCATACAGGTCATACTCCGCCGGCTCTTCATGGATGGGATCCAGGTCAGCGGTCGGCAGGGGTTGATAATCATCCCAGCACCACTCGTCCCTGAAGGGCACACCTTTCTCTTCCATTTGTGCCTTTAGATTGTCGCGCTGATAGAGCAAATCCTCGATGTAGAAATTCAGGCGCAGACCATCCCAGGGGCGGTACATCTTCCTGGGCTGACGCCGGGTGGAGGAATGACCGTGTTCGATATACCAGTCGAGATCCTTGTCGTTCCATAGCTTGCCTTTGATTTCGGCAAATTCCTTATCGGTGTAGGTCTGATCTCCCTGCAACATCAACTCCGGTTTCTGGTCTAGGCCGAAAACCATGTTGATGACCGAATTCCACGACTCCATCAAGCCGAGACGCTGGGAGAGTCCGGTAAAGATATCCTCCTCGCTCCTGGTGTCGTACAGTGGTTCTACCGCCGGTTGGCGTATGCACTGGCCCTCGCTGAAGGGTGGCTCGATCATGGTCATGTTCCAGGACTCCAGTACGTCGTGACTGGGCAGAATGATGTCGGCAAATTCCGTTGTTTCGGTTGGAATGATATCCGAGACCACAATGAAGCGCATGGACTTCATGAAGTCGACCCACTTCTTCCGCGGACCCTGCATAGACCACAAGGGGTTAGAGTGGCAGATGATCATTACATCCGGCGTATAATCCATGCTGAACTTTTCCGGATTCTCCGCAACTACAAGATTAAGGTGTGGCGGATTGACACCTACCGGGAAATAACTAAGCAGATGATATTCGTTGGGTGGATAGCTCATCGGTGGCACAACGCCCAGTTGATGGGGTTCGCCCAGCATCTGGCCGTTTTCACCCGGCTGACAGCGGACCCAGTCAATCATTTTTTCATCCAGGTTCACACCTAGGTGACCGCCAGGAGTGTCGATACTGCCGACCATGAAATTCACCATCTTGAAGCTGTGATTGGCCTGCATGCCTTTTTTGCGGCCCTGGGCGCCGCGGTAGTAATTGAAGGCGGCGGGACGCAGAGGTAAGGTGCGGCCATCAATCTCGATGGTGGCCCCAATCTGAGCCGCCGCGGCGAATTCCCGGGCGATGCGGCGGGTATCGTCCGCCGGCACCGTGGTGATTTTTTCCATTTCCTCGGGGCTGCAGCGATCTAGGATATCCCTGAATTTCTGAAAGGCGGGCTTGCATTTCTTACCTTCGACTTCGTACTCGCCTTCGAGTGCGAAAT
>CAYZLS010000027.1:0-11618 GCA_964479355.1 uncultured Wenzhouxiangellaceae bacterium
TGGTTTATCAATGTAGGTAATAATGCCTCGAATCTTGATGGCCAAAACGGAGGATTTACTATTTTTGCGCGCGTGATCGGCGATGGCATGGCCGTTGTAGACGCCATCAATCAACTGCCAAGAGTCAATGCCGGTGGCGCGTTCACCGACTTACCCGTAATCGACTTTCCCGGTAATGTCGCCCTGACCACCGATAATCTTGTCATGACCACCCTCTCTGAAAAGCTCGCCCAGGTAAGCTTTGTAATGAACGCCGGTTTCAATGACGCCTAGTTCAATATACTCACCGACGGCCAGGGTTTTTTCATCACGGTATTCCCGAGTTTGGGGGTTGTCAGCCTAGCCTGGTTTACCTATGACACAATGCTGCCCCAGACTGGCCTCGAGGCCGTGCTGGGTAACGCCGGGCACCGCTGGCTTACCGCATTGGAGCCCATTGATGGCAACCGTTCGGTGATGGAAATCGACATCGTCTCCGGCGGAGTTTTTGACACACTAACAGCCATTATACATACGCCGGGTGGAACGATTATCCTGACCTTCACCGGCTGCAATTCAGGCACGATTGAGTACAATATCCCATCAATCGGCCGTCAGGGTATCGTGCCTATCAAGTGGGTTACCAACGATAATATTGCGTTGTGTGAGGCATTGTTGGCCCAGTAGGACTGACCAGCTTGCTGGTCGGGAACCGTTCCCGCCCAGCACGCTCGTCGGTCCCACAAAGTTCGTCAGTCCCACAAACCCTATGGTTTAACGAACTTTAACGTCCAACGGTCGGTATTGCCGGTAACGGACTTGCGCCCGACTTCGTAACGCAGCTCATCATCCATACGCAGATGCAAGTCTGTGTAATCTACAAACCGGAAGCCGGCCGCCTGAATTTCATGGATTGCCAGTACTGGATCAATTCTGCGCCGGTTTTCATGATTATCAGATTCCATGTGACGGCGGGTATGGTCAACGACCGCATATACCCCTCCGCTTTTGAGTGCATCAAACGCTGCTTTGTTCATGGCCGTACGACCCTGCTCAGAAAAATTATGGTAGTTGCGAAAAGTCAGCACCATGTCGATATCATTTACACCCAGCCCGCTGGTCTCGAGTGTATATAGGCGTGCACCTTCTTCCCGGTATAATTTTGAATCCGGTGCAAGCACCTGAATCGTGTCAAAGCCCGGTTCCTTGAGCAACGCCCGGGAAATACGTCCGGCTCCAAATGCCACGAAATACTCACCATTTTCCTTAACGACCGGTGCCAACAACTTGGTGTACCAACCACCACCCGGAATCAGTTCCACAATTTTCATGTCATCACGCAGGCCGAAAAATCTGAGTGTATCAATCGGGCGGCGGTTGCGATCACGTTCTCTTTCAGCATCCGTCCTGATCTCTGCGGCCAGGGCGGTTTTCAGTTTGCTCTCTACTGCGTCAAAATCAGCAGCAAAAACCAGGTTACCGGTCAGTATAAGGACGGCACAAAGTAGCTTTTTCATCATCAATTCCTGTTACATAAACAAGAGCCTTGTAAGTGTAAACAAGCTCTAAAGCAAAGCAGTCATTAGCGCATTCGGTTTTGCAGTTTCGCCAAGGCCTCGCTGCCCGGGTTCAGCTGGTCAAAGTTGAGAGTTTTCATTGCTGTTTTTGAAGTTCCGTAAATACGGTGCATTTCAGGTAGTTCAGCATTGATATACAGTAAACCGGTAACGACCTCGCCCCTGGCGCGTTGTTGCTCCAGGTAGCGTAAAACCTTGCTCCGATTGGTTGCATTATAACCACTCTCGGCTTTTTTGAGTATAAGTTTTGAACCATCGTGCAATTCAACTTTGATGCTCTCACCCGCCGCATAACTGGCTTTGATTTCACTGCTTGGCGGCACAAAATCTGTTTGCGATGCCGGGTGGTAATGATCGCGGGTGTAGATATAACTCTTGGTTGAACCTGGGTGGTCGTTAAAGGTTACGCAGGGAGAAACAACATCTAGGATGGCGCAACCTGGATGCATTACACCCGCCTTGATCAAAGTAACGAGTTGTTCTTTATCCCCCGAAAAACTGCGGGCTGCGAAACTCCCACCCATGGAAATAGCAGTAGAAACAGAATCTATATTCTTCCACTGGTTGATTTCACCCCGCTTGGCCTTGCTGCCTTTATCAGCAGAAGCAGAAAACTGGCCCTTGGTTAAACCATATACTCCATTATTTTCAATAATATATAACATATTAATGTTACGTCGGACAGCGTGGCCAAACTGCCCGAATCCAATCGACAAAGAGTCACCATCGCCGGAAACGCCAATACAAACCAGATCTCGGTTGCCCGCTAATGCGCCGGTGGCAACCGATGGCATGCGACCGTGGACCGAGTTGAAGCCATGGGCGCCTGAAAGGAAGTACGCAGGTGTCTTAGAAGAACAACCGATACCTGATAATTTAATCACTTTTTCCGGGGGGATCGACAGCTCCCAAAAGGCCTGCACGATAGCTGCGGTAATGGAATCGTGCCCACACCCGGCACACAGCGTTGATAACACACCTTCATAATCGCGCCTGAGTAAACCGATCTTATTACTGGTCTGTCCCGGTAGGTCAATTCTCGGCTTGGTGATATAGGTCATGCCACGGCCTCCGTTTGCAAATGCTCGCACAATCCTTCTACAACACATTGGCTTGGGATAGGCATACCGTTATAGTGCAATACCGGAATTAACCTGGCTGCGTCGGTATTGGTTTCCAGGATCAACAACGATCGTAGTTGTGCATCCCGGTTCTGCTCGACCACAAATACCTTGTCATGGCTGGCAACAAATTGGCTGACCTGACCATTAAAGGGAAAACCCAAAACGCGCAGGTAATCAGCATGTATACCTTGGGCGCGTAACGTATCCAGCGCTTCGAGCACCGCCCCGTCAGAGCTGCCGTAAGCAATAATGCCAATGTTTGTCTGTTCTTGTGCCTGCATTAATATGGGCTGAGGTATCAGTTTTTTTGCGGTTTCCCATTTGACCATTAGCCGATCAATTATTTCCTTGTATTCTTCCGAGTTTTCAGTGTACGCACCCAACCGGTTATGCCCTGAACCACGCACAAAATAGGCCCCCTTGGGATGTTCGCCCGGCACAGTCCGGGCGGCAATGCCGTCACCATCAGTATCGAGATAACGGTAGAATTTTTCCAGTTTCTCAACGTCCTCTGCGCCTAGCACCTTGCCCCGATCCGGGCGGTAGTTGTCGTCCCACTTGAGCTCTGGAATCATCCAGTCATTCATTCCGATATCAAGATCAGATAGCACAAAAACGGGCGTTTGCAGGCGTTCCGCCAGATCAAAAGCGGCAACAGCCATCTCAAAACACTCGCTGGGATTGGCCGGTAACAGCAATGGGTGCATGGTATCGCCGTGCGAGGCGTAGGCGCACAGCATGATGTCACATTGTTGGGTGCGGGTCGGCATGCCCGTGGATGGCCCAACCCGCTGGACATCAAAAAATACCGACGGGATTTCCGCGTAGTAAGCAAAGCCAATGAATTCACTCATCAGCGAAATTCCGGGCCCCGAGGTCGGTGTAAAGGCACGTGCACCTACCCAGTTGGCTCCCAGTACAATACCGGCTGCTGCCAGCTCATCTTCAGCTTGAACGATGCAGTAGTTTTTTGCACCGCTGACCGCGTCGATACGAAACATATCGCAATAATAATTATAGCTATCCATCACCGAGGTTGAAGGTGTTATCGGATACCAGGCGCCTACGGTAGCACCAGCATAGACACAACCAAGTCCTGCAGCAGCATTACCATCCATCAGGACATAATCTTTGTTGTCACCCAGTGCTTCAGCCCGCACGGATAGCGGGCAGGTGAAATTCTCGTTGGCGTAGTCATAGCCGAGGTTAATGGCCTGCAGGTTGCTTTCCTCCAGTTCCGGTTTATTGGCAAAAGACTCTTCCAGCAAGCCTTGCAGAATGTGTCTGTCGATACCCAGGAGCGCGGATAATACGCCCACATAGGCCACATTTTTTATCAGGATGCGCACCCGGGCACCACTGAAGTGTTGATTGCAAAGCTTGGCCAGCGGCACGCCAAGTACCGTGATGTCGTCACGGCCCAGCTCGTGTTCGCGCGGCCAGGTGGAATCATAGATCAGGAATCCACCCGTACTGACCTCTTCCAGATCCCGTTGGTAGGTCTGGGCATTCATGGCTACCATGACATCCACCCGGCCTGAGCGGGACATATAGCCTTTGTGACTTGCGCGGATTTCATACCAGGTTGGCAAGCCCTGGATATTGGATGGAAACAGGTTTTTACCAGTTACCGGAAGCCCCATGCGAAAAAGTGCTTTCATTAACAGGCTATTGGCACTGGCAGAGCCAGTGCCATTGACTGTGGCAATCTTCAAGACAAAATCATTTACCCTGCTATGGGTCATGGGCTCTTTCCGTTATGATCAATGGCACGCGCAAATTTAAATGCGGATTTCTGCATATCCCAGGCGGCTGTAGGACAGCGCTCAGCACACAGGCTGCAATGTAGACACAGGTTTTCATCCTTGACCATTACCCGGGCGGTCTGTAGCAGCGGTGCAGAAACATATAGCGGTTGATTGGCTTCACGAGGCAGGGCCTTGAGCTGACCAAGCAGTTCTTCTTCATCCGTATTGCTCGTAATGGTCAGGCATTGGGTGGGGCAGATATCCAGACAGGCATCGCATTCGATGCACAGGGTGTCAAAAAACACGGTCTGTATATCACAATTCAAACAACGCTCGACCTCCTGCTGCGCCTGCTCGGCAGTAAAGCCCAACTCAACCTCCGTGGTCAGGTCTTTGAAGCGTTGATCCAGTTCCACGTGCTCCATCTTGCGCCGGGCAACAGGGTCGAAATCATTGGAGAAACTCCATTCGTGCATGCCCATCTTGCGGCTGCCAAGATTCATTAACACTGGCAAGCGCTCAGTCAGGGAATCACCTTGACAATGGCGATGGATAGAAATAGCGGCCTGATGGCCGTGTTCGACTGCCCAAATGATGTTTTTTGGCCCGAAGGCTGAATCACCCCCGAAAAACACACCCGGCAAGCTTGATTCAAACGTGGTTTCGTTCACCGCCGGCACATCCCATTGATCAAACTCCAAACCCAGATCACGCTCGACCCATGGGAAGGCATTATCCTGTCCAATAGCAAGTATTACGTCATCGCAAGGTACAAATATTTCCCCGGACGCCCACTGGTTAACGATTCGGCCATACTCGACTTCGTACTCCACCTGTTCGAATTTCATGCCAGTCAAACGGCCATCCTCAATAACGAACTCTTTGGGTAAGTGATTAACAATGATGGCAACGTGTTCTTCTTCGGCATCTTCCAGTTCCCAATCAGAGGCCTTGAAGAATTCTCGCGGTTTGCGTGCCATAACCTTGACGTCGGTGGCACCGAGGCGTAACGAGGTGCGGCAACAATCCATCGCTGTGTTGCCAACGCCAATGATCAACACCCGGTTGCCGATGGACTCTAGATGGCCAAAAGCAACCGACTCCAGCCAGCTGATACCAATATAGATATTGGCCGTTCCTTCCTCCCTGCCTGGCAACTTGAGCTCTTTGCCCTTGGGCGCGCCTGTACCGACAAATATCGCGTCGTACCCCTTGCTCAGCAAGTCTTTCATACTCTCAATAGGGTGGTTCAAACGCAGGTCCGCACCCATGTCGAGGATGTAATTAATTTCTTCATTGAGCACACTCGCAGGCAGGCGGAAGGCCGGGATATTTGAACGCATCAGACCGCCGGGTTCTGCCAGGGCTTCAAAAATAGTACATTCATAACCAATGGGCAGTAGATCGTTGGCAACCGCCAATGACGCGCAGCCCGCCCCGATCAGAGCGATCTTTTTACCGTTTTTTTGCTTTGGAATAGTGGGTAAATGTGCACCAATATCACCTCGATGATCGGCAGCAACCCGCTTTAACCGGCAAATAGCCACCGGTTTCTGATTGGTGCGTCCACGCCGGCAAACAGGTTCACAGGAACGGTCACAAACACGCCCGAGGATACCGGGAAAAACATTGCTTTCGCGGTTTTGCATATACGCTTCAGCAAAATTACCCTGGGCAATCTGACGGATGTATCCAGGCACATCTGTATGTGTAGGACAAGCCCATTGGCAGTCCACAACCTGATGGTAGTGCTCCGGCTTATTTGTGTCGGTGGGCTTCATTGCTGATGCCAAATACTCTCCGTATCCCCGCTCCCCCATCAAGAGCCAGACGGGCTAGCCGCAAGGATAACCGTTTTATTAAGGCAAATCACGCAGGAATGCCTGTCGCCTAATGGGGGAACAAGAACGCGCGCCTGATCTCGCTACATGGTGTGGTCCAAATTTCCCGGTCTACAGGTGTTGGTCTAGCGCTTCGATCAGCCGGTTTACCTCATGGGTATTGGTGTAGTGTACAAACGAGGCGCGCAGCACGCCTTCTTCCGGGTCGACTCCCAAAGCCTCGATCAGGCGGTAGGCGTAGAAATGTCCTGTTCCTACGCCGATGTCCTGAGCCGCCAGTTTTTCCGCCAACACCAGCGGCCGTTGGCCGTGAATGCACCCTGACACTGTAGGTGCTCGGTTAGTTGTCGTTGCCCGACCCAGCAAGCGGACCTTTGGATGCCCTGCCAGAAAATCCAAAAGGGGTTGCAGGTTAATGCGTTCCGCCTGTTGAAACAGTGTCAGGACTGCTGCTGCCTTTTGATCCGGAGCAGGTTCAGCGTCGCCAAAATGCCGCGTATAAACGGACTCCAGATAATCGATTACCCCGTTGACCGCGGCAATCTGGGCATGATCAGGGCCGGCCGGTGTAAATCGGTCAGTGGCATGACCCGCATTGAAAAAGTGGCCTTGGTTGGGTAATTGGGCGTTCAACGCACGACGCATCACCATCACCCCGAGGTGTGGGCCGTAGGCCTTATAAAGTGAAAACAGGTAAATATCAGCACCCAGGGCGGCCACGTCCGGCAAGCCATGGCCAGCGAAAGAGACACCATCAACGATGGCAATGGCGCCGGCTGCATGGATCTTATCGGTCCACTCTCGCACTGGGTGCATACTGCCGATAATATTTGAGCAATGCGTAAATGCCACTGCCCGTGTGCGCTCATTCAGCAAGCTTTCCAGACCGGTTGCAGCCAGTTCAGCGCTGTCTGGATCTATCTGCCACTCGCGGATGACGATGCCTTCCGTCTCCAGTCTGCGCCAGGCACCTATATTGGCTTCATGGTCTTGGTTGGTGACGATGATTTCGTCACCGGCTTTGAGGTGTTGGCGTAACGCCTGGGCAACCACGTAGGTGTTTTGTGAAGTAGAGGCGCCAAAGTGAACCTCATCCGCCGCTACATTCAGCCAGCCAGACATGCGCGAACGCGCCTGATCCATTTGCTCGCCAGCGACGCGTGAAGGCGCAAAACCGTAATAGGGCTGAACTTTGGTTTCACAATAATACCGCTGCAACGAGTCCACGACCTGTCCACAAGCGTAGGACCCGCCCGCATTCTCAAAATGTGCAAACCCCTGCAGTGCAGGCGCATTGAAGGCTGGGAACTGGCTACGGGCAAATTCTACATCCAGCATAGTCATGCGGGTTGTATTGTGTTTGGCTTGGGGTGCATTTGTCGATGTGCGTTGCTACCGAACACCCGCAGCTCTTAAATCAACCCTGCCATGGTGATGTACTTGATTTCGATAAACTCATCAATGCCGTACCTTGAGCCCTCGCGACCGATACCGGATTCTTTCACCCCGCCAAACGGCGCTACCTCGGTCGACAGGATGCCATCATTGATACAAACCATGCCATATTCCAGGCTCTCGGCCACCCGCCAAACCCGCCCCAGATCACGAGCATAGAAATAAGAAGCTAGGCCAAATTCAGTGGCATTGGCCTGTTCGATCACGTCTTGTTCATTCTTAAAACGGAACACCGGCGCAACCGGCCCAAAAATCTCCTCGCGTGCAAAGTCCATGGTGGCAGTGACATTCTTAACCACGGTCGGCTGGTAGAATTGACCGCCCAGTGGGTGGCGTTGTCCACCTTCAACCACAGCAGCACCCTGGGCCACTGAATCTGCCAGCAACGCCTCCACTTTTTCAACTGCATCTGCAGAAATCAACGGCCCGATGTTCACCCCGGCATCCTCACCCCGACCCACGTTGAGCTGTTGAACCGCTGCTGTGAATTTTTCAACAAATTCATCATATACCGCCTCTTGCACATAGAATCGGTTGGCACACACGCAGGTCTGTCCGGCATTGCGGTATTTGGAAATAATTGCGCCCTGGACGGCCGCATCAATATCCGCATCATCAAACACGATAAACGGTGCATTTCCACCCAGCTCCATGGAAACTTTTTTTACGGTTGAAGCACATTGTCTGATCAGCAACTTGCCTACACCTGTGGAACCGGTAAAGGAGAACTTGCGCACCAAGGGGCTTTCGGTTAACTCCAGCCCCACCTCTTTAGAATGGGTGGTGGTAACGATATTAAACACGCCGGGTGGAATGCCAGCCTGTTCTGCAAGTTCGGCTAGGGCCAACGCGGACAGCGGCGTTTCTGAGGCTGGCTTGATGACGATGGGGCAACCAGCCGCCAACGCTGGCGCAGCTTTACGGGTAATCATGGCATTCGGGAAATTCCATGGCGTAATACACGCGACGACACCGACCGGTTGTTTGATCACAATAATGCGCCGATCCGTCATATGCGTGGGAATGACATCGCCATATATCCGCTTGCCTTCCTCAGCAAACCACTCAACAAACGAAGCCCCATACATGATCTCGCCGGCTGATTCCGCCAGCGGTTTACCCTGCTCTGCGGTCATCAGGCAGGCCAAGTCGTCCTTGTTCTCCAACATCAGGTCAAACCAACGGCGCAGGATGGTAGCCCGTTCTTTGGCGGTTTTTTCACGCCAGCCCGGCCATGCATCGCTGGCTGCCTGAATTGCACGGCGTGTTTCTGCAACACCCTGATTGGCTACTTTCGCTAAAACATCACCATCCGCCGGGTTGCTGACATCAAACGTGGCCCCATCATCCGCACCCACCCAGGCACCGTTGATATAGGCTTGCGACCTGAACAGATCCGGGTTGTTCAACGTCAGTGGGTTATGGCTTGTATCCGGCATTTTCCTGCTTCCCGTAAGTAACTATTTTGAGGGGGCATACATTCCCGTTTCTTGCTCCGGTTGTCAATACCACCAGCGCAAGTTGTGCTCCTCTGAGCACGACTACCCACAGGCACATCAGGGGTTATTTAGCTTACTGTAATACTCCTGGAGAATTTGAACCACTTCCGGACGACTGAATTCGAGCGGTATATCTGCCCCTTTAGCCAGCATGTCTCGCTGCTCGGTACCTGAAATATGGATTCGCTCGGACTCATCGTGCGGGCAGGTTTTACCTGTTGCCATGCCATAACATTTTTTGCAAAAAAAGGTAATGTCGATCTTCAGTGCGCGGGTTTTTAATGCACCGTCCCACAAGGTATCAAATATGTGGTGTGCATCGTAAGGCCCATAATAATCACCAACACCAGCATGGTCTCGCCCCACAATCAGGTGGGAACAGCCAAAGTTTTGACGAATAACTGCATGTAGCAATGCTTCACGCGGACCCGCATAACGCATCTCGATCGGATAGCCTGCCTGGATCACGGTGCCAGCCACAAAATAATGATCGATCATCGCCTGAATGGCACGGGTGCGAACTCCGGCAGGAATATCACCATCCTTCAGCTTGCCAAGCACCTGATGGATGAAAACACCGTCAGTCACCTCACACGCAATCTTTACTAGGTGCTCGTGCGCCCTTTGCATCGGATTGCGGGTTTGAAATGCCGCTACTCTCGACCAGCCATTCTCCAAAAATAGAGTCCGCGCCTGGGCCGGGCGAAGATACAGTTCCGGATACTGCTCAGGGTACCCACCTTCAGACAGGCAGGTTACCCGCCCAGCCAGGTTTATCTCGCCTTGCTCCAGCACCTTTCGCACGCCTGGGTGGGTCGCTTCAGTGGTGCGGTAAACGTGTTCACATTCCAGCGTTTTATCAGGACGATACTTTTCCGTCACCGCCATGGTCGCAAGTATTTCGCCCGTTGCTGCACTAACCAGCGCCACCTCTTCCCCAAGACGTATTCCATCAGCAAAATCTGGCTGACATGATAGTGTGATCGGTATTGGCCAGAACACACCGTTTTCCAGTTGCATATCAAGGCTTACACCACGCCAGTCTGCCTCACCCATGAAGCCGTCCAGTGGCGTATATGCTCCCATGGCCAACATCAGCAAATCGGATGTTTCACGACTCGTCATTCGTGCCTGTTTCATGCTTCGGGCACCAGCCATTGCGTCCGCACGCTCTGCTGGTGGAGCCAGTTGAGCCAGCAGCCCCTTTCCACCGTGTGGCCCTACTAATGTTCCCACCTTCATCCTCCATTTGGATTACCTGTCAGCATCGATTATATGCTGAAGACCCAATTAATTGTCACCCCAATAGGTGCTTCAGTTTGCTTCTACTTACCGATACAAAAACTGGCAAACACCGCGCCAAGCAGATCGTCTGGCAAAAATACGCCAGTGATCTCTCCCAGTGCCGAGTGGGCAAGCCGCAACTCCTCGGCCAGCAATTCTGGCGCGTTGTGCACGCCTATATGCGCGGCCCCCGATTGCAGGTGCCGCCGGGTAGAACGCAATGCATCGAGGTGTCTTTTTCTGGCTGAAAAGCGCCCTTCAAAGCCCGTGCCTAAACCGGCGATATTGGCAATCATGGTTTTTAGCGCCTCTACACCTTCCCCGGTTTTTGCTGAAATGTGCACGCTATCCGTCTGTTCTTCCTGGCGCTGCGTGGCGATGTCCCTTTTGTTCCAGACCCGGATTAAGCGGATGCCGTGCGGTAACGCGTCGATAAGCGGCTGAGACGGGTCTTGTGTTTGGCTCAGATCAAGTACCAGCAAGGCCAGGTCTGCTTGCTCTACGGCTGCCTTTGCTCGTTTGATTCCCTCTACTTCGATCAGGTCTGCAGATTCCTGTATACCAGCCGTATCTGCAAAGTGAGTTGGAATCCCCTGGATGGAAATCGTCTCACGTAATACATCGCGGGTGGTACCGGGAATGTCTGTGACGATTGCTGCATCAGTGCCTGCCAGGGCATTGAGCAAGCTGGATTTACCGACGTTTGGTGCCCCGATGATGGCAATAGTTATGCCGTCGCGTAATAACCGCCCCTGATGGGCCTCGTCCAGCAACGTGCCGGTGGATTGGATTACCTGCTCCAGCCGTTCATGAGTGTCGCTGTCGGCGATGAAATCGATTTCTTCCTCGGGAAAATCCAGAGCGGCTTCAATGAAGACTCTTAACGAGGTCAGCTCTGCCAACAGTTGGTTTACACGGCGAGAGAAAACCCCCTCCAACGAGCGCTGCGCTGCGCGGGCAGCCGCCTCGGTGCCGGATTCGATCAAATCTGCGATAGCTTCCGCCTGCGCAAGGTCCAATTTATTGTTTAAAAACGCGCGTTCTGAAAACTCTCCGGGTCGCGCCGATCGCGCACCCACGAAAGGACTCCCCGATGACCCTCCTCCGACGC
>CAYZLS010000028.1:0-690 GCA_964479355.1 uncultured Wenzhouxiangellaceae bacterium
GCACGTTTGCTCACGTGGTCAAGTTTTCCCGGTTTTTACACGATTCAGGGGTGGATGTAAATTCATCCAATCTCATGGATCTATGTCGCAGTTTTTCATATGTGGATATCGGCAATAAGGCTGATTTTTTCGCGGCCACTAAATGCACCCTGATTTCCAACAAGGATTCGATTGAAATCTTTGACGCTGCATTTCACCAGTACTGGGAGCGGTTTCCATTACAACATTCCACTGAACAGAAGTCTGGTGATGAACCGGATGAAGATGAAACCGCTCACCCGGAACAGTCAAAAGATCAACATCGTGATGAAAAAACCGATTTGGCAAAAAATCAGTCGGATGAAAAATCCATCACCGAGCCTGAATCCAAACAAGTTGGGTATTCCGACAGGGAATTGCTAATAAAAAAGGACTTTGGCGCCATGTCCGAAGAGGAAATGGAAACGTCACAGGGTGTAGTCGCTGAATTAATCGCTGCTCTCATGAACCAGAGAAGTAACCGCTTTACGCCTACAAAAAAAGCAGCCAACTTTGATTTCCGACGGATATATCGCCATAGCATGCCCTATGGAGAATATTGCCTGAAATTGCTCTACAAAAAACACCAGATCAAGAAACCCAGGCTCTTACTGTTCTGTGATGTCAGTGGATCGATGGAGCGCTACAGTCGTGTTTTTTTTGAGTTAATTT
>CAYZLS010000028.1:700-7181 GCA_964479355.1 uncultured Wenzhouxiangellaceae bacterium
AACCAGATTTGGTTATTTTTAATATTAGATTTAAAAGTAAATTTAATAATATTACATGTTAATTCAGTTAATTTATTTAATGGCCAGGAAAATGTCTGATCTCGAGGTCGTGCTGTTTTAAACCCGCATGACTAATATTACGCCTTACTTACAGAGCAAATTCATTGACGAGGTAATTACACACATGTCGGCGCAGGTACATGACTGGGCTGGTGGGACAAACATTGGAGGCAGTTTGCATGAACTTAACCAGTACTATGGTCACAAGATGCTGCATTTCAACACCATTGCTATTATCTTGAGTGATGGCTGGGACCTCGGTGATGCTAAACTCATGAGAAATGAAATGAAAATTCTGAAGCGAAGAGTACACAAATTATTGTGGCTCAATCCGTTAAAAGGAAAGAAGGATTACCAGCCAATCTGCCGGGGGATACAGATAGCCCTTCCATTCATGGACTATTTTCTCCCGGTACACAATCTTGAAAGTCTTGCAAATGTCGTAAAGACATTGCGTACAATCAGTCGCTAGTGCAATCGGAATTTCATCAGGGATCGTGCCTTTTGTATTCGCGTCACCCGGTTTGAACGTGGGAAATTAAGATGGCTATTACAGATTTGAGACAATTCATACGGCTGTTAGAACAGGATAGCGAATTACTGCGCATTGACGATGAAGTGGATCTGAAATTCGACATTTCAGGCTACATTCGCAACACGTCTGACGTTGAGGGACCGGCGTTATTATTCGAAAATGTAAAAGGTCATTCCATGCCGGTCGTAGGCGGCCTGTATTCAAGTCGCCGTTTGATGTTGAAGGCAATGGAGACTTCAGAGGAAGGGGCCATCAATCATTATCTCAATGCCATGCAGAACCTCTCTGAGCCACACCTGGTTGATTCCGGTCCCTGTAAAGAAGTGATCAAATCAGGCGAGCAGGCATCGTTGGCCGATTTACCCATACCGATACATGCCGAATTGGATAGTGGTCCGTTTATTACGGCCGGTGTCGCAATCAGCAAAGATGTTGACGAGGGCGGCAAGAATGCTTCTATCTATCGATTTGAGCAACAAGGCGATAGGCAACTGGGTGTTTTGTCTCCGATACCACACCACCTTGGTCTGCATTACCAGAAGGCGGAAGCCCAGGGCCGGCCCCTGGAAGTTGCCATCGCGTTAGGTGTTTCACCTGGTGTCCTGATCTGTACACAGTGGGAAGCGGCTTATGGCGTGAATGAATTGACCCTGGCCGGGGCGTTACAGAGCAAGCCTTTGGAAGTTGTAAAATGTGAAACCGTCGATCTGGAGGTTCCCGCAAACGCAGAAATCATTATTGAAGGGAAAATGCATCCGGACAAACGTCAAATGGAAGGGCCGTTTGGTGAATATACCGGTTACTATACCCCAGCGTATCCCAAACCCTATCTGGAAATAACGGCGATCACCCATCGTCAGGATGCCATTTTTCACACTGCATTGACCGGTCTGCCGACGACCGACAACCATGTACTGAAGATGATCCCGATGGAAGCGTCGTGTTATGCATTTCTCAAACAGCGTTTCCCCGGTATCAAAAAAGTGCACTTTCACGGGGCCGGTGGTGTCGGCTTACTAGGTATAGTGTCCATGCAACAGTACACCAAGTATGAAGCACGCAATATGCTGGCAACAATGTTATCAGCCCAGGGCACCAAGGTAGTTATCGCGGTTGATGAAGACGTGGATGTGTTTGACATGGACAAAGTCATGTGGGCAGTTTGCACTCGCAGCCAGGCCGACAAAGACCTGATTATTCTTCCAAGAACGGCAGCCTTCCAACTTGATCCCTCTGTATCGGAACTCGGGGTATTGACTACCATGGGTATAGATGCGACCAAGCCTTATGGTGAGGACTTTGATGACGTGACCTCGGTCCCCGGAGCCAGCCAATTACCGGATATACTGAAACTCTGGAAAAAATAGCTTCAGATTTTCAGCGATAAAATGTGCCAAGAGGAATGGAGCTACTTCTCCACGAATTGAACATATGTATGACCAACCATAAGTGCCGAACAGTTCGATTGAATCGCTCAACGTAAGCATTTTGCGTGGGCTTGCCACGCCATTCGATCATCTGATCAAGTACCCTCGTTATCTGGGCTGACGGCAAAGACTGGTCAACTTCAATATCGAGACCTTCCCGGTTGTAATCATCCCGTACATTAAACATTCTGAAGGCTCTGCCATCGGCCAGACAGTCATGCATGAAGTCGATCGACCATACACTGATTCTCTTCCTCGAGTTCCTTCATGCGCGGCATGCTGGGATTATCCATACCGCTATACTTGGATCGCCATTTATAGAAACTGGCATTGCTCATACCGTACTTGCGGCACAGCTGTGGCACAGGAACACCGGCTTCGGCTTCCTTAAGAACCAGAAATATCTGACTTTGCGTGTAACGCGACTCCTTCATTGTAGAATCTCCTCATTAGTGGAAAATTCCACTTATAAAACGCTTTTAATTTCGGAAGATTACACTCTGATCAGACATTGGCGTTTCTGAGCAGACATTGGCGTTATTAGTGACGGGCGCTCCATTTTTGTTTAGGTTTGTTTTGTGTTTTCATTTATAATATTATTTATAATATGATTTGATCGCAATAAGAATACCAATCGAGAAGTAAGAAGTAATCAGGAAAATCAAATGCCCAAGGATCTTCGCACGTTCATCGCCCAAGTCGAGGAGCAGCTTCCTGCGACCTATCTCAAGACGTCCCATCCGACCGACCCCAACCTGGAGTTGACCGGTGTCCTGCGCAAGTTCCAGGACGCCAACCAGTTCCCGATGATTCTCTTCGAGAACGTGAAGGGCTGTGACGTCCCGGTTCTCGGAAACGCTCTCGGCAGCCGCGAACGCCTCGCGCTGCTCTTCGACACCGGCAGCAACGGACTCGCGACCGCCTACGAGGAGCGCCAGGGCCAGATGATCCCACCAGAGATAGTAGAAACCGGCCCCGTCAAGGACATCATCGAGCTGGATGACGACATCGACGTCACTCGGATCGCTAACATTGTGCACTGCGGAGGCGACGGCGGTGACCACGGCGAGTACATCTCCTCCGGTGTTACCATCGCGCAGGACTCCGACAACGGCGCCTACAACGCGGGAATCTACCGCATCCAGGTGATCGGGCCAAAGGAACTGCGCCTTGATCCGGGAACTTACTCGCACATTTGGCACATGCACCACAAGCAGGAACTCCGCAACGAGCCACTTGAGGTCGCGATCGTCATCGGCCACTACCCCACCGTCTACATGGCCTCACAGTACCGTGGTCCGCTGGAGGACGACGAGATCGAGGTTGCCGGCGGCCTGGCCGACGAGGCGGTGCGCATGTGCCCGTCGGAGACGCTAGGCATCATGGTCCCGGCCGACGCCGAGATCGTGATCGAGGGCAAGATGCTCCCGCACGTCCGTAAGGACGAGGGGCCGTTCGGCGAGTTCAGCTGGTACGTCGGCCCGGGGCATCCCGCGCACGTGGTCGAGATTACCGCGATCACGCGCCGGGCGGACGCCATCTACCAGGACGTCTTCAACGCCCACCCTGAGCACAATCTCATCGGCATGGTCGGACGCGAGGCCAACATGTTGGCCAAGGTCAGGGCCGTCGTGCCGTCGGTCAAGGCCGTGTGCATGCCGTTCTCGGCCTGCTGCCGCTTCGCCACCTACGTGTCCATCACCAAGGAATACGACGGCCAGGGTCGCAACGCGGCGCTGACGGCGCTCGGCGCTGACCCGTTCGTCAAGTTGGCAATCATCGTCGACGACGACATCGACCCCTACAACGAGACCCAGGTCATGTGGGCCGTTGCTACGCGCGTGCGCGCGGACAAGGACGTCATCATAATCCCCGAGGCTTACACCTGCGAACTGGACCCAACGGCCTATAGCATCAAGGATGACACTCAGAACGGCGCCTTGAACGCCAAGTGGATCATCGACGCCACCAAGCCGGTCGATCTGCCCTTCCAGGACCTGGCCGACGTCCCGGAGGAGGTCTGGCGCAACATCGACCTCGACGCGTTCTTCCCGGACGGCCTCAGCGGGGTGACTGCGACGCGCGAATCCGACGTGCAGCCGACGCCCGTCGAGGCGTAAGGGCGCCCGACGTCCGCCCACGCTGGGACCAGACTGACAAGTTGGTATTGCCACATTAAGTGGTTTGACGAGACAATCACGCCACGAGCAAATCAAATAATCTCTATTCTCGCCATCGTTTTCCGCCTGAAATGATTAGCCATGCTGTTTATCTTTACTACCGATTCACACTCAGTTTTCATGATATCGAAGAATTGCTGGCGGTGCGCGGTATTCAGACTTCATACAAATCTATAAGACGTTGGTGTTTGAAGTTTCCTCGGGGATATACAAAAGCTCTTCATAAAAGGCCTGGGGTGTCCGTGAAAGCCCGGCCACGTCAGTATCTTTACTACCCTTTTTGGCTAATTGTGTAAGATTCGTGCCGGAGGGTAAATTCAATCATCTGCAATAAGATAGGGATTCCAAATTATGCTAAATATTCGCCTGGTAGTACCAATCACAACCGCAGGGTTACGAACCGATGACCATGCTGCGGCACTTGGAGATGCGGACACTGAAATAAGCATTGCCATTTTAGATAGCGGACCGGAAACGATTGAAGGGGCATTTGATGAAGCTTTTGCGGTTCCGGACACAATCGCCAAAATAAAAGCCACCCGTACAGAAAATTCTGTCCGGGTGGCTTACTAAATATAATTGCTATTCGCCGTCGAAATGATATCGAAGCTGCACACCAACCGTTCGGGGTCGGGGTATGACCTTGCGCAGGGGTTCATTGTCAACGAGGCGCGCGGCCAGGGTGCCGTTATTATCAAAGAGGTTATTGACAAATACTGACGCATCCCAGGTATCTCCTGAAATACGCAGGCGCAGGTTGGCCAGTTGATAGCTGCCTTTACGATAAAAGGTGTCATTCGGGAAGCCACCAACCAATGTATCTGACAACTGGGTATTGGAACTATCAGTATAGTTCCAGTCAAACCTAGCCATGCCTTCATAATTGCCGAATATCGGAAAATAGTAGGCAGCACCGACATGAAACTGCCAGTCCGGTACATTCGCAAGGTGATCACCATCCTGCAGATCCAACTCTAAAATACCACCGGTAGGTGCAGTCTGCGGTCCATTCAGGCGGGCCTGCGAATGGGTCACACTGGCATCGATCTCCAGACCCTCCATGGGTCGCATGAGTGATTCCAGTTCAAATCCCATGATGTCGGCATCACCTGTATTTCCGATAAAATCGAATGCACCGGTAACATCTGTTGTGCCAATCTGGATTTCAGACCAGTCGATATAGTACACCGCACCATTGAAAATAAGCTTGTCTTCCTGCCAAGCGCTCTTCCAGCCAATCTCAAAGTTCCACAGGGAATCGGAATCGAAGGGAGGAGCGGAAGCATCAAACCCGCCGGGCTGGTTTGGTCCACCTAGGCGAAAACCTTCTGCGGCTTGGAAATATACCAGAGCATCATTATTTATTTCATACCCAAGGTGAAACTTTGTTATCAATTTATTTTCGCCGAATTCCTGTATCGGTAGAAATCCGGTTGTATTTCCAAAAAAGGGCTGGACCAGGTTCTGGATTTCATCACGTGAGGTATCGAAATAGCGCAAACCCGTAGTCGCTGTCACCCTGTCCATGATTTCGTAGCTTACTTCAGCAAAAACAGCTATTTGTTCTGAATGCCCCCAGTTCTTTCTTGAAAAAATACGATTCTGTAATACGCGGTTAGCATCAAAGATTGCTTCACCAGTGACACCATCAACTATGCCAACCTGGCCATTTCTGAAAGTATTTTTTTTCTGCCAGAAAAAACCTGCCGTCCACTGTAAAGGACCTTCCTGTTTCGAAGTCAGACGTACCTCGGTAGACCATGCTTCAACTGATTCATCCGCCATTGAGACAGTGGGGACTATTGGTGGGCCGAAACAGGAGACAAAAAAGTTAAATTCGTCACAACCAAAAATGCCAGTGATGACAAACCGGGTCGTATCGTCAAAGCGTTCAATTTCGCGATTCATATAAGAACCCGTCGCAGTTACTGAAGCCCAGTCCCAACCATCGTAATCTGCGATGACATTGACCATATCCAGATCATCATTAAATATGTCTTCGATGAAAACGTTAGCGACAGGATTGTCACTGGTTGCGAAATCTGGAAAGATTTCAAACAGACCACCGGTATCCATACGTTGAAAATAATAGATACCAGTCAAACTAGTATCTTCGTTAGGTGTATAGAGGATGCTTACCCGTCCACCTGTTGTTTCTTCGTCGTTGACATTTTCCCTGGGATTCTGTGTCACACCCACCAAGGTTGACGCGATATCGTCAATATAACCATCTTCATCCCGGTAATAAACCGCGCCCCTGATTGCCAGCGTATCCGTGA
>CAYZLS010000028.1:7191-11497 GCA_964479355.1 uncultured Wenzhouxiangellaceae bacterium
ACGTTAGCACCATAATTCATATCGCCGTAACGCGTATCGGAAAAGATAGTTTCTACAGCTGCTTCAAACTTGTCGGTCTTGGGTCGTTTTGAGATCACACGCAATGTTCCGCCCATGGAGCCCTGACCATAAAGCGTACCTTGTGGTCCTTTTAATACTTCTACACGATCAACATCCCATAGTTTCAGATCCAGCTGCGCAAAACCGGAATCAAGATTGTCCCCCGGCAGACCGGCAATGGGAATTTCATCATAATAGAGACCAACCTGCGGCTCACCAATAGACTGAACGCCACGAATAGCGTAGCGACGGTTGCCTGGTCCTTCACCAGTTTGCGATAAAGAGGTAATCTGGCTGAAAAAATCAATAAAGTCGTCTGCACCCAGTTCCTGCAGAGTCTTCGTACTGAGGGCCTGTATGCTGTACGCCGTATCCTGTAGGACGGTAGCGCGTTTGGTGGCGGTCACAATAATTTCTTCAAGTGTACCCGCGCTTTCCTGGGCCTGCACAGTTCCCCACCCGATACACATTATGAAATAAGCTAAGGAAACAATTCTAAGATTAGTCTCTTGCATTTTAATTCTCCTAGGATATAAGCAATAGAACAACATACATTTGTATACAGTCCCGTTTTTCATCTTAACTTATGATTAACGTTTTAGATACTTTACTTTTCTCAAAAATATATTGATAATAACATTATTAATAATATCTCAATCAAAGTACAGCGATTATTCAATTTATCTGCTTTGGCAGATCCAAAAATAGATTGATCATATATATGAAATTATTAGTAGCCCTTGTACAGCTTGATATAGTCTAAACAACTTACATTACTTCAAATTCGACATAAATTTGCCAAATTGCGACCCACATAGGGACAGTACGTCTGAAATCCGCTGTTGATCCAAAAATACAGGATAAACAGGAAAATTAGCCGACCCAATGGGCCATTCAGGATATTTTTTTTGAACTTTTGATTGAATCACAACGGAGATATCATTGTCAGCACTAATTGATCAGAGTTTCCTTAACTATATTCTGCGTCCTATGCCATCTTTATTAATTAAAATCGTTGTCGGAATCTGCGTTTTGCAGGCAATCAATGTTACTGCATTGGATCAGGGATGGCCGATCCATGGCGCCACACAGGAAGGGACACGTTATTCATCACTGACACAAATAAACCGCGAGAATGTTGGGGATCTCGAGATTGCATGGCGTTATCGAAGTGGTGAAATGAGCCGTCGTGGCGATAAATTTGCTCAAAGCAAGGACCAGAATGTACCCATTACCGTTGCTGGCAATCTGATTGTCTGTACTCCTTTCAATCGTATTATCGCGCTTGATCCTGTCAGTGGTGAGGAACGCTGGGTTTTTGATCCGGAAGTATCAATGGATCTGCAACCACCGGCACCTTATGCCTGTCGAGGTGTGGCAGCCTGGCACGACGAAAGCACAGATGAAAAAGAGCTCTGTCATGATCGCATTATATTCGGCACAAATGATCTGAGAATTTTCGCCATTGATGCACACAGCGGACTGCAATGCTCCAGGTTCGGTAATAATGGCTGGATATCAGCACCTGCCAGTAAGACCCAAGCCTATCCCGGTGAAATTCGATATCTTATGCCGCCCGTCATTATTAAGGATATATTCGTTATTGGCTCAGCGATTATGGATTCCCATCGTGTTGACACACACAGCGGCAAGGTCCAGGCCTTTGATGTTCGCACTGGAATGAAAATATGGGAGTTCGATCCGATCCCGAAGGATTCACAAGATCCGGCCATGGCAAGCTGGGATGGTGACAGTGCCTACAGCACCGGTAGTGGCAATGTCTGGGGTAACATGGCCGTTGACCAGGAACATGATCTGGTGTTTTTGCCCACTTCCAGCCCGGCACCGGATTATTATGGCGGACTACGCAAGGGAAATAATGAATATACCGATTCGGTAGTCGCCTTACGTGGCAGCACTGGCGAAGTGGTCTGGCATTACCAGTTGTTGCACCATGATATATGGGATTACGACATTGCTTCTCAGCCCTTATTGGTTGAGATACCGATTAAGGGACAACAGGTGCCCGTAGTCGTCCAAAATACCAAGCAAGGTATGGTCTTCGTTTTCCATCGGGAAACAGGTGAACCTGTATTCCCCATTGAAGAACGAGCGGTTCCAAAAGGCGATGTGCCAGGTGAATGGTATTCCCCAACACAACCTTTTCCAACTAGGCCGCCACCTCTCATTCCCCACAGTATTACACCGGATAATGCTTGGGGCTTTACCTTCTGGGACAAGAATAAATGCCGAGACAAAATAAAGGCCTTACGCCACGGCGGTATTTACACACCACCCAGCCTGCAAGGTACGGCAACTGTACCCTGGAACGGTGGCGGTGCAAACTGGGGTGGTCCTGCATTTGATCCGGAGCGTAAGCTAATGGTAATCAATACAAACCGTATAGCCGAGGTGCTTCGCATAATACCCCAGCTTGAAATGCAGCGACAATCACATGGCAAACGTTCACTAGATATGTATGCAGCGACCGTCATGCAAGGTACTCCCTTCGCCATCAAAAAAACAATGCTAATGTCTCCATTCGGTGCGCCCTGTTCAACCCCCCCCTGGGGTGGACTGACGGCAGTCAATTTAACTGATGCAACAATAAAATGGGATGTGGCACTGGGTTCCATTGAAGAACGTCTACCACTTCCAATCCCCTGGGAATTAGGCATGCCCGGTGTGGGTGGGCCTATCATTACTGCAAGTGGTCTGATTTTTATTGCAGCAACTTTTGATCAAAACTTTCGTGCCTTTGATATTGATACTGGTAAAGAATTATGGCGTTTTAAACTACCTGCCGGTTCCCAAACAACGCCAATTACCTACAGCGTTAATGGTCGACAATATATCGTACTCACATCTGGCGGCCATGGACAGGTTAAAACCAAACGCGGAGACTACGTACTTGCCTTCAGTTTGCCCGAGTAATTAATTCTATTACTCGATAGCAATCATAAGTCTATAGGCTCCACATTCTGGCCATTTCCTGCACGTTTTTTTGTTCTCTGTGGAAAAAGATCTCCTGCATGCCAGTGCTACTGGTTTCGGAATTCTTTAGCGAGTTTGCGTGTGACTTTGCCAACAGACCGGAAGCGGTCCCAACCACGGCCATGTTCTTTAGAAAGGTACGGCGATCACTATTGCTTATTGGCTTTTTTTATCTGCCATACTCAGTACCAGTCCCAATAAAGAATCCTGCAAGCCGGTTTTTAGTTAAGACCATAATTTTACCAGTATCGAATCAGTATAGTTAATCAGGCAAAGCAAAGGCGATGATGTAGTCACCGCGGGTGGTGTTCAATGGCGGATGTCCACCAGCGGCAATAACGATATATTGTCGATCATTCACACTATAGCTCATTGGTATGGCATGGCCGGCAGCCGGCATTACCGTATTCCATAGTTCTTCACCGCTATCAATATCAAAAGCACGGATTCGATCATCCATTGTCGCTGCAATAAATACTAATCCGCCCGCTGTGATCATCGGACCACCCAGGTTGGGTGTACCCCATTTTAGTGGGAGTGGGATAGGCAATAATTTCTCGATTGAGCCCAGCGATACATCCCATTTGACACTGGCATCGCTCAGATCGATTGCGGTCAAACCACCCCAGGGTGGCGGTGAACACGGTGCCCCCCAGCGCGAAGCAACAAAACCGGTTTCGCTGACATAGGGAGTCCCGTGCATGGGGCTGTCAAAACCCTCACTGATATCGTCACCGGCAACCGTTCCTGCCGGGGCGTTTTTATCAGGAGCCCGGGATATCAGGCGAACATACCAAGGGATACGGGTGGTGTTTATGACCATAAGATTACGCACTGGATCGTAGGCAGGTCCAGCCCAGTTAGGACCGCCCCCGGTGGCCGGCACCATCAACGTGCCCTCGGTACTGGGTGGGGTATACATACCTTCATGACGTAAGCTTGCAACCAAATCACGGCAGGATCCACGATCCCAGATAGTTAGGCCCCACACATCCTCCGCCGTCAGTGACTGAGGCACCAGTGGCGGTGGTTTCAGCGGATATGGCTGGGTCGGTGAATACCATTCGCCTTCAACGTTACCCACAGGTACGGGTCTTTCAACAATCGGAAACAGGGCCTCACCAGTCAGGCGATTGAAGACAAAGACAAAGCCCGGTTTGGTTGCTTGGACTACAGCAGGAATCAATTCACCATCACGCGGTAAATCAATGAGCATAGGTGATGGACCTACGTCATAGTCCCACAGGCCGTG